>NZ_JBEOXU010000019.1:1426-68665 GCF_040296725.1 Streptomyces sp. NPDC002044 | reverse complement strand
CGCGGCCCCTCGGCGGCGAGCCTGCGGCGCTCGCGGCGGGACAGCGCGCGCATCCCGATGTACGAGAGCAGGGCCGGGAGCAGGGTGACCGAGGCGGCGACGGTCAGGACCACGGTGACGGAGGCGGCTATCGCGACGCCGTTGAGGAAGTTCAGCCGCAGCACGAGCATCCCGAGCAGGGCGATGCAGACGGTGGCTCCGGCGAAGACGACGGCCCGGCCGGTGGTGGCGACGGCGCTCTCGGCCGCCTCGTCGACGGGCAGCCCGCGCAGCAGGCCCTTGCGGTGGCGGGTGACGATGAACAGCGCGTAGTCGATGCCTACGCCGAGCCCGACGAGGGTGCCGAGCATCGGGGCGAAGTCGGCGACCGGCATGGCGTGCCCGAGGAGGGTGATGCCGAAGTAGGCGGTGCCCACGCTGACCAGGGCGGTCGCGAGGGGCAGCAGGCTCGCGGCGAGCGAGCCGAAGGCGAGGAAGAGCACGAGGGCGGCGATGGCGACGCCTATGACCTCGGCGAGGTGCGCGGTGGGGGCCTCCGTCAGGCCGACGGCGCGGCCGCCGAGTTCCACGCGCAGGCCGTCGGCCTCGGTGCGGGGGTTCTTGGCCGCGTCGACGACCGCCTGGGCCTGGCCTCGGGGTACGGCGTCGGCCTGCCGGTCGAAGGTCACCACGGCGTAGGCGGTGCGTCCGTCGGGGCTGATCCGGGCGGCGCTCTCGGGGCCGGGTCCGTACGGGCCGGCGACGGAGCCGACGCCGGGGAGCGCGGCGATGGCGTCCAGGGCCCGGGTCATGCGCGCTTCGACGTCGGGGGTCCGGGCGTTCTGCCGGTCCGGGGTCCGCCACACGACGGTGTCGGTGTCCCCGCCCTGGCCGTGGAAGCCCTCGCGCAGCAGGGCGTGGGCCTTGGCGGACTCGGTGCCGGGCACCTCGTAGTCGTTGGAGAACGCCGGTCCCGCGGTTCCCGCGGCCGCGGCGCTCGCGCCGAGGGCGAGCAGCCAGATCAGTACGGCGAGGAGTCGGTGGCGCGTGCACCACCGTGCGATTGCTGCCAACGGACGTGCTCCCTGGTGGTACGGATCTTTACCGGGAAAACGGCCCGTCGCAAAGAACGCGTGAACTGAACACTTCGGATCGTGAAGGCCCGGCCGACGGCCCGGGGGGTCGCCCCGAGGTGCCGGCCCAGGTGGTGCGCACCGTTTCGGCCCAGGTGGTACGCAGGGTCACGATCTCAGCGTTTCGTGATCGTCGGCCCGTTTCGTGGGCATCGTCACAGGCGGTGGGAGGGGTCCGGGAGAACGATGGGAGAGGTCCGGGAGATCAGGGGACGTCGGTCACGAGTGATCACGGGGCCGGGGTGCCGGGCGCCGCGACCGGCCGCGGCGCCTCGGGCCGGCCGGGTCGGTCGGCCCGGTCGGCCCGGTAGCCCGGGACCGAGGGCCACCGGACGGTGAGGACGACCGCGTCCTCCTCGGCGTACCAGGAGTGGTCCACGCCGCGCCCCCACAGGACGTAGTCGCCCTGTTCGGCGAGGACGACGCTGCGCTCCGGGAAGTCCAGCCGGAAGCGACTGCTGATCAGCACCAGCAGGGCGGTGCGCCGCTCCCCGGTCGCCCACCGCTCCCGGACCTCGCCCTTCGGGTGGACCCCCCATTTGATCTCCACGTCCCGGCTGTGGCGGGGGTCGGCGGGGTCCTTGAAGTGGCCCAGGAGCCAGCCGCGGTCGGCGGCCGCGTCGGGCCCGGCCTTGCCGGTGTGGATGGTGGAGTCGGCGTTCACGGGGCGAGGCTAATGCAGTTGTGCGGCACCGCCGTGCGCTGCTCAGCTGGCCCGATGACGATCGATCGTGACGAGTTGACGCGCATCCGGGACCTCTACGACGCCGTGATGCGCAGGGACGCCCGGCCCGACGCGGCGGGGGCCCGCGTGGAGCGGGCGGGCGGGGTCGTACGCCAGTCGGTGCCCGGGCCGGGCTGGAACGGGGTGCTCTGGTCGGACCTCGACGGGGCGACGGCGGACGCGGAGATCGCCGCCCAGGTGGCGTTCTTCGCAGGGCTCGGCGCGGCCGGGTTCGAGTGGAAGCTGTACGCGCACGACCGGCCGGCGGACCTCGGGGGGCGGCTGGCGGCGGCCGGGTTCGTGCCGGAGCCGGCCGAGACGCTGATGGTGGGCCTGGCCGCGGAGCTCGCGGAGCTGCCGGTGGAACCGCCGGAGGGGATCACGCTGCGGGTGGTGACGGACGAGGCCGGCGTGGACCTGATGATGGAGGTCCACCGGCGGGCTTTCGGCACGGACCGGCCGCACATCCGGGAGCAGGTGCTCGGCATGCTGCGGGAGGAGCCGGGGTCCCTCGCGGCCGTGCTCGCGATGGCGGGCGACACCCCGGTCTCGGCGGCCCGGATGGAGATGCGGCCGGGCCTGCCGTTCGCGGGCCTCTGGGGCGGCGGTACCGATCCCGCGTGGCGGGGCCGGGGCGTCTACCGCCTGCTGGTGGCCCACCGCGCCCGCATCGCGGCCGAGCGGGGCGTCCCGTACCTCCAGGTGGACGCCTCTTCGGAGAGCCGCCCGATCCTGGAGCGGCTGGGGTTCGGGGTGCTGGGGGTGACGGTCCCGTACCTGTGGGAGGCGTGAGCGGGCGGCCGTCCCCGCGCGGGGAGAGAGGGGTACCGGGCCGGCGGGGCCTCGGGCATGATCGGCGGCATGGAACGCATCAGCCCGCCCCTGACCGGCGACGAGCGCGAGACCCTCCGGGCGTACCTCGACTACCACCGGGCCACGCTGGCCTGGAAGTGCGAGGGCCTGGACGACGAACAGCTGCGCCGCGTCGCCTCGCCCCCGTCCACCCTGTCGCTGCTGGGCCTGGTGCGGCACATGGCCGAGGTGGAACGGCACTGGTTCCGGCGCGTCCTGGACGGCGAGGACCTGCCCCACCTGTGGTCGGACGACCACGACTTCCAGGCCGCGTACGACGCGTCGGGCTCGACCCGTGACGAGGCGTTCGCCGCCTGGGAGGACCAGGTGGCGCACTCCCGCCGGATCGAGGCGGCCGCCGGCTCCCTGGACGTGACCGTCCACGTGCCCGGCTGGGAGAAGGAAGCCTCGCTGCGGCTGCTCATGCTCCACCTGATCCACGAGTACGCCCGCCACAACGGCCACGCCGACTTCCTGCGCGAGGCCGTCGACGGCACCACGGGGGCGTGACGCGCGCGGCGCTCGCCCCCGGCGTCGCGTCGGCCCTCGGCCGTCGCCTCAGTCCCCGGCCGTCGCGGAGGCGGCTCCGGTGGCCCCGGCCTCCGCACCGGCCCGCCAGTAGCCGAGCCCGTTCACGCGCTGCTTCGGCAGGCCGAGTTCCTTGCGCAGGTACGAGGTCAGCGTCCGGGTCGTCGCCGTGTCGCAGGCCAGCCACACGTACGCCGCCGACGGGTCCCCCAGCAGCTCCGGGAGTTCGGCCCTGACCCGGTCGACCAGCGCCGTGCCGCCCCGCGGTACCCGGCGGATCTCGTGCCGGGCCGGGTCCAGCCGTACGGGCAGGTCCGCGTCGGAGGCGTGCTGCGTCTCGAACCAGATCGTCGCGGGGGTCCGCGGGAAGGAGTCCAGCAGGGAGTTGACCGCCGGGAGGGAGGCCGGGTCGCCGATGACCAGCAGCCGTTCCGGGGCCGGTTCGGGGGCGGTGAAGCCCGTGCCCTGGACGGTCGCGTCGATGGTGTCGCCGGGCGCGGCGGTGCGCGCCCAGGCGCTCGCCACCCCGCCGTGCAGCGCGAACTCCAGGGAGAACGTGCCCGCTCGCGGGTCCGGGTCCACGAGCGTGTAGGCCCGCTGGTGCGGCCGGGCCGCGCCCTCGAACCAGACGCGCACCCACATCGTCGGGTGCAGGGACTCCCCCACCGCCGCGAGCAGTCCGCCGTCCGTGAAGTGGATGCGGCGGTAGTCCGCCGTGACGTCCCGCGCTCCCGTGACCGTGAACGTGAAGTCCCTGCCCCGCAGCAGCTTGAGGACCACGCCCTCCCAGCCCTTGCCGACCGCCATGTCCGACCCCTCCCCGCCCGCCCTGTAGTTAGGACTGCCTAACCTAACGCGCCTCGGGGAAGAATGTGAGCAGCGTGAACAGCAGTGTGAGCGGCGGAGGCGGAGGCACGCGGGCGGCGCTCGCGGTGACCGGCGTACAGCTGCTGGGCGACAAGAACAAGGACAGGGCGAGCGAGGCGGGCGGGGCCGGCCGGTCGTGAAGTCGGTGCAGGTCAAGGACGCGCTGTGGCCGCGCATCCGGGTGGAGGACACCTGCGGGGCCCAGGACGGGGTCGTCGTCCTCGCCGCCCCCACGCCGCGCCGCTGACCGGGGGGCCGGGGTACGCGCGAAGGCGCCCCGTACCGGTGCGGAACCGGTGCGGGACGCCCTCGTGCCGGCCGTCAGCCCTCGGAGACGCCCAGGCGCTCCAGGATGAGCTCCTTGACGCGCGCCGCGTCGGCCTGGCCGCGCGTGGTCTTCATGACCGCTCCGACCAGGGCACCGACGGCGGCGACCTTGCCACCGCGGATCTTGTCGGCGATGGCCGCGTTGCCCGCGATGGCCTCGTCAACGGCCGCGCCGAGCGCGCCCTCGTCCGAGACGACCTTCAGGCCGCGCTTCTCCACGACCTCGTCCGGGGTGCCCTCGCCGGCGAGGACGCCTTCGAGGACCTGGCGGGCCAGCTTGTCGTTCAGCTCGCCGGCCGCGACGAGCGCCGCGACCCGGGCGACCTGCGCCGGGGTGATCGGCAGCTCGTCGACGACGACGCCCTGCTCGTTGGCGTTGCGGGCCAGCTCGCCCATCCACCACTTGCGCGCGGCGGCCGAGTCGGCGCCCGCCTCGGTCGTGGCGACGATGGAGTCCACCGCGCCCGCGTTGAGGATCGACTGCATGTCGTGCTCGGTGACGCCCCACTCCTCGCGGAGCCGGTTGCGGCGCGTGCGCGGCATCTCGGGCAGACCGCCGCGCAGCTCCTCGACCCAGGTGCGGGCCGGGGCCACGGGGACCAGGTCGGGCTCCGGGAAGTACCGGTAGTCCTCGGCGTTGTCCTTGATGCGGCCGGCCGTGGTCGAGCCGTCCTCCTCGTGGAAGTGCCGGGTCTCCTGCACGATCGTGCCGCCCGAGGTGAGCACCGCGGCGTGGCGCCGGATCTCGTAGCGGGCCGCGCGCTCGACGGAGCGCAGCGAGTTGACGTTCTTCGTCTCGCTGCGGGTGCCGAACGCGGACTCGGGGGTCGGGCGCAGCGACAGGTTCACGTCGCAGCGCATCTGGCCCTTGTCCATGCGGGCCTCGGAGACGCCGAGCGCCTTGATGACCTCGCGCAGCTCGGCGACGTACGCCTTCGCGACCTCGGGGGCGCGCTCGCCGGCGCCCTCGATCGGCTTGGTGACGATCTCGATGAGGGGGATGCCGGCGCGGTTGTAGTCCAGCAGCGAGTGGGACGCGCCGTGGATGCGTCCGGTGGCGCCGCCGACGTGCAGCGACTTGCCGGTGTCCTCCTCCATGTGGGCGCGCTCGATCTCCACGCGGAAGATCTCGCCGTCCTCCAACTGCACGTCGAGGAAGCCGTTGAAGGCGATCGGCTCGTCGTACTGGGAGGTCTGGAAGTTCTTCGGCATGTCCGGGTAGAAGTAGTTCTTCCGGGCGAAGCGGCACCACTCGGCGATCTCGCAGTTCAGCGCGAGACCGATCTTGATGGCGGACTCGATGCCGATCTCGTTGACGACCGGGAGGGCGCCGGGCAGGCCCAGGCAGACCGGGCAGGTCTGCGAGTTGGGGTCGGCGCCCAGTTCGGTCGAGCAGCCGCAGAACATCTTGGTCCTGGTGCCGAGCTCGACATGGACCTCCAGGCCCATGACGGGGTCGAACGAGGCGAGAGCGTCCTCGTACGACAGGAGTTCGGTGAAGGTGGTCACGGTGAAACTTTCCCTCTCAGCCCAGCAGGACGTCTTCGTCGCCGAGTCGCTTCAGCTCGCGGTACAGGATCGCGAGGCCGGTGACGATTGCGGCGGCGGACACGGCGGCGTCGACGAGCTTGAGCACGTCGTTCTCGGAGCGGGCCTTCTTCACCTGCTTCAGCACGCTGAGCGCGCCGAAGGCGGTGGTGCCGATCGACAGGTAGGTGCCGGTCTTGGACTTCCTGAAGCCCTTGGCCTTGGACAGTGCACTGGTGCTCACAGCGACGGTGCCTCCTCAAGCAGCGGGTGACCCCAGCGTGCGATGAAGGCGGCCTCGACGGCCGCGCCGACCTTGTAGAGCCGGTCGTCCTTCATCGCCGGGGCGATGATTTGCAGTCCGACCGGGAGACCGTCCTCCGGAGCCAGGCCGCAGGGGAGCGACATGGCGGAGTTGCCGGCCAGGTTGGTCGGGATGGTGCACAGGTCCGCGAGGTACATGGCGAGGGGGTCGTCGGTGCGCTCGCCGATCGGGAAGGCGGTGGTCGGGGTCGTCGGGGAGACGATGACGTCGACCTGCTCGAAGGACTTCTCGAAGTCCTTGGTGATGAGCGTGCGGACCTTCTGGGCGGAGCCGTAGTACGCGTCGTAGTAGCCGGAGCTGAGCGCGTACGTGCCGAGGATGATGCGGCGCTTGACCTCGTCGCCGAAGCCGGCCTCGCGGGTCAGGGCGGTGACGTCCTCGGCGGACTTGGTGCCGTCGTCGCCGACGCGCAGGCCGTAGCGCATCGCGTCGAAGCGGGCCAGGTTGGAGGAGCACTCGGACGGCGCGATCAGGTAGTACGCGGCCATCGCGAGGTCGAAGGAAGGGCAGTCCAGCTCGACGATCTCGGCGCCGAGCTCGCCCAGGAGCTCCACCGCCTCGTTGAAGCGCTGGACGACGCCGGCCTGGTAGCCCTCGCCGGCGAACTGCTTGACGACACCGACGCGCATGCCGGCGACGGAGCCGTTGCGGGCCGCCTCGACGACCGGCGGGACCGGGGCGTCGATGGAGGTGGAGTCCATCGGGTCGTGGCCGGCGATGACCTCGTGGAGGAGGGCCGCGTCCAGGACCGTACGGGCGCAGGGGCCGCCCTGGTCGAGGGAGGAGGAGAAGGCCACCATGCCGTAGCGGGAGACGCCGCCGTAGGTGGGCTTGACGCCGACCGTGCCGGTGACGGCGGCGGGCTGGCGGATGGAGCCGCCGGTGTCCGTGCCGATGGCGAGGGGGGCCTGGTACGCGGCCAGCGCGGCCGCGGAGCCGCCGCCGGAGCCGCCGGGGATCCGGGTGAGGTCCCAGGGGTTGCCGGTGGGGCCGTAGGCACTGTTCTCGGTGGAGGACCCCATGGCGAACTCGTCCATGTTGGTCTTGCCGAGGATGACGACGTCGGCTTCCTTCAGCTTGCGCGTCAGGGTGGCGTCGTACGGCGGGATCCAGCCTTCGAGGATCTTCGAGCCGACGGTGGTCGGTACCCCGACGGTGGTGAAGATGTCCTTGAGGGCGAGCGGGACGCCGGCCAGCGGGCCGAGCTTCTCGCCGGCGTCGCGCTTGGCGTCGACGGCCCGTGCCTGGGCGAGCGCGCCCTCGCGGTCGACGTGCAGGAAAGCGTGGACCTTCTCGTCGGTCGCGTCGATGCGGGCCAGGTGGGCCTCGGTGACCTCGACGGCCGTCAGCTCGCCGGAGGCGATCTTCTCGGCGGTCTGTGCGGCGGTGAGCCGGATGATGTCGGTCATGGTGGTTAGTCCTCCCCCAGGATCTGCGGCACCTTGAAACGCTGCTGCTCCTGGGCGGGAGCACCGGAGAGCGCCTGCTCGGGGGTGAGCGAAGGACGGACCTCGTCCGCGCGCATGACGTTCGTCAGGGGCAGCGGGTGGGAGGTCGGCGGAACGTCTTGGTCGGCGACCTCGGAAACGCGGGCGACCGCGCCGATGATGTCGTCGAGCTGTCCGGCGAAGTGGTCCAGCTCTTCGGCCTTGAGCTCCAGACGTGCCAGCCGAGCGAGGTGGGCGACCTCCTCGCGCGTGATGCCAGGCATGCAGCGATCCTCTGGGGTGGTGAGCGTGTGGTTTCGGGCCCAATCCTATGGGGCTGGGCCCCTGACGCGTGAAACCGGTTTCCGGCGGGGCGGTGCGGGAAGCCCGTGCGGGTCCGCCGCGCGGGGCGTTCCGGGCGCCGCCCGGACCCGCGCCTCACACGCCGGTGAGGCTGGAACCACCCCGCGGGCAATCCAGCCCCGGCAGCGGCGGCGCGCCCGCGCACCCTCGCGGGGTCAGCCCGCGTCGGCCTCGGCGGCCGCCAGTTCGGCCGTGATGTCGGCCGGGCGGCGCCAGCCGCGCTCACCGCGGGCCAGCAGCCAGGCCGTGGCCTCCTGCGGCGGCATCGCGGCCGCGATCAGCCAGCCCTGCACCGCGTCGCAGCCCAGGTCCCGCAGCCGCTCCCACGTCTCGTCGTCCTCGACGCCCTCGGCCACCACGAGCAGACCGAGCGAGTGCGCGAGGTCCACCGTGCACCGCACGATCTCGGCGTCCTGCGCGTCGACCGCCAGCCGGCCCACGAACGACCGGTCGATCTTCAGCTCGCTGACCGGCAGCCGCCGCAGGTGGACCAGGGAGGAGTAGCCGGTGCCGAAGTCGTCCAGCGACATCTTCACCCCGTAGCCGGTCAGGCCGGCCATGGTGTCGGCCGCCCGCTGGGGGTCCTCCAGCAGCACGTGTTCCGTTATCTCCAGCTGGAGGCCGCTCGCCGGGACCCCGTGCCGGGCCAGCCGGGCGGCGACCGCCCCGGCGAAGCCCGGGGTGTGGACGTCGCGGGGCGAGACGTTGACGGCGACGGGGACCTTGAGGCCCTGGGCCCGCCAGCGCGCCACCTGGGCGAGCGCGGTCTCCAGGACGTATTCGGTCAGGTGCGGCATCAGGCCGGAGGTCTCGGCGATCGCGATGAACTCGTCCGGGGACACCCGGCCGCGTTCCGGATGGACCCAGCGGACCAGCGCCTCCAACCCCGCGACCTGGCCGTCGAAGCGGACCTTCGGCTGGTAGTGGAGTTCCACCTCGCCGGCGTCCAGGGCTCTGCGCAGGTCGCCGAGGAGGCCGAGCCGGTCGGGTGTGTTGCTGTCGCGCTTGGACTCGTACACCTCGACGCCGGTGCGGTCGCGCTTGGCCTGGTACATCGCGACGTCCGCGCGCCGCAGCAGCCCCTCCGCGTCCAGCGCGTGGTCGGGGAAGACGGCGAGGCCCGCGCTGGCCTCCAGGACGAGGGTGAGACCGTCCAGGTCGAGCGGGGAGCTGAGCTCGGCCACCAGGTGGCGCGCGATCCGCTGGGCGCTGGTGGTGGAGTCGGCGACGGGCAGCAGGACGGCGAACTCGTCGCCGCCGAGGCGGGCCGCCTCGGCGTCCGCGGGCAGCGCCTGGCGCAGCCGGTCGGCGATCTGGAGGAGCAGCCGGTCGCCGGCGAGGTGGCCGAGGGTGTCGTTGACCGCGCGGAAGCGGTCCAGGTCGATCAGTACGAGCGCCGCCCGGGTGCCGAGGCGTTCGGCCTCGTCCAGGGCGGTCCAGGCCCGCTCCAGCAGCCACTGCCGGTTCGGCAGCCCGGTCAGCGGGTCCCGCAGCTGCTCCTCGGCGCGCGCCCGGGCGATCCACAGGGTGGAGTCCAGCGCGATCAGCGGGACGGCGAACAGCGGCAGCAGGACGGGCTGGGTGACGGCGACGACGCAGATCAGGGGGGCGATCCCGAGCAGCGCGACCGCGACTAAGGCCTGGCGGAGCAGGGCGGTGCGGGCGACGGTGGGCAGGCCGCCGCCGCGCGGGGACAGGGCGAGCCACAGCAGGAGCCGGGTGACGAGGAGGTAGGAGACGGCGACGAGGACGACCTCGGGCACCGCCTCCACGTCCCAGGTGCCGGGCTGCCACGGCGTCTCGACGGACGGCTCCTCGCCGAACAGGCCGAGCACGAGGGCGCCCGCGCCGATGCCGAGGATGTCCACGGAGCCGTGCAGCAGGCCCTGCCGCCAGCGGTGCCGGCGGGCGGCCCCGACGAGGGACACCACCGCGAGCGAGACGAGTCCGGCGGGCACCCAGCCGTACAGGAGGAGGACGCCGAGGGTCAGCGCGGCGCCCGAACCGGTGCCGCCCCACCAGCGGTCGCGGCCGAGCGCGACGAGGTGGCCGACGATGATGCCGGTCAGCAGGGCGAGCGCCCAGCCGACCGTGCCGCCGGGGAACAGGGCCTGACGGCTGGTCAGCGCGGAGACGATGCCGGCCGCGAGGACGACGACGGACAGGCCCACGACGACGAAGGGCAGCACGCCCCGCCCCTGGCCTCCCGCGCACGCACCGTTGTCCGGCGGCCGGCCGTCCGGCAGCCGGCTGTCCGGTGTCCTGACCCCCAGGACACCGAACCGGCCCGCCCGCATGGAAGGGCGTTCCCCGCCGAATTCAGGTGACGGGTCGGCGCTTTCGGTGGGTTTCATGCCCGTCCCTCTCACAGCCGGCGATGCCGATGTCACGCGATGGCGCCGATCTCACGCCGTCACGGCCGGAAATCGCGTCCCGCAGCCGTGCACGACAGGCGCACCCCTCAACAGTAGGACGCGGGAGGCTCCCAGGGGCAGCGGTCGGCAGCGGTTGCCCGAATGCGACCCAGCCATCGTCATCAGTACGGTATCCGCCGAACGGGTGAGTTGGGACCAGGCCCCCGGCCGCCTTTCCGATGATCCGACAGGTCACCGCCCTGCGAACAGCCCCGTACCGGCCGTTTGCCACCGCCTGCCGCGCCTGGCGTGCGCCCGCCCGTCCGGCCGCACGCCACGCATCGGTATCCCGGGTCCACTCGCCCCGAAGGGTTCCCTCATGGGGTATTACTCCGCTTCGCCGTCCCCGTCCAGGGGGAGCGCGGCGGCCCGGGCCGCGTCCGGTCCCTGCTCCAGCAGGACCTCGAAACCGGCGTCGTCGAGGACGGCGAGCTTCAACTGCACGGCCTTGTCGTACTTCGAGCCGGGGTTGTCCCCCACCACGACGAACGAGGTCTTCTTCGACACCGATCCGGTGACCTTGGCGCCCCGGCTCTGCAGGGCGTCCTTCGCACCGTCCCGGGTGTGGTCCCGGAGCGTGCCCGTGACGACGACGGTGAGCCCCTCCAGCGGGCGCGGCCCCTGCTCCTCGTCGGCCCCGTCCTCCTCCATCCGGACGCCGGCCTCCCGCCACTTGCGCAGGATCTCCTGGTGCCAGTCGACGGCGAACCACTCCTTGAGGGAGGCGGCGATGATCGCGCCGACGCCCTCGGTGCCCGTCAGCTCCTCCTCGGTGGCCTGCTCGATGCGCTCGACCGAGCGGAACTCGCGGGCGAGTGCCTCCGCCGCCACCGGGCCGACGTGCCGGATCGACAGGCCGTTGATGAAGCGCGCCAGCGGGCGGTCCTTGGCCGCCGCGATGTGCTCCAGCATGGCCAGGGCGTTCTTCTTCGGCTCGCCCTTCTGGTTGGCGAAGACCGTGACGATCTTCTCCTCGCCCGTCTTCGGGTCCCGCTTGGGCAGCCCGCTGTCCTGGTCCAGGACGTACGCCTTGATGGGCAGCAGCTGCTCGATGGTCAGGCCGAAGAGGTCGCCCTCGTCCAGCAGCGGGGGCTCGGCCGGCTCCAGCGGCCCGGTCAGCGCGGCGGCCGCCACCATGCCGAAGTTCTCGATGTCCAGGCTCTGCCGGCCCGCGAGGTAGAACAGCCGCTGGCGCAGCTGGGCCGGGCAGGTCTGGGCGTTGGGGCACCGGACGTCGATGTCCCCCTCCTTCATCGGCCGCAGCTCCGCCCCGCACTCGGGGCACTCGGCCGGCATCACGAACTCCCGTTCGCTGCCGTCGCGCAGGTCCACCACCGGCCCGAGGATCTCGGGGATGACATCGCCCGCCTTGCGCAGCACCACGGTGTCCCCGATGAGCACGCCCTTGGCCTTGACGACCTGCTGGTTGTGCAGGGTGGCGAACTCGACCTCGGAGCCGGCCACCGTCACCGGCTCCACCTGCGCGTACGGGGTCACCCGCCCGGTGCGGCCGACGCCGACCTTGATGTCGATGAGCTTGCTGTTGACCTCTTCGGGGGCGTACTTCCAGGCGATGGCCCAGCGCGGTGCGCGGGCCGTGGAGCCCAGCCGGCCCTGAAGGGCGATCTCGTCGAGCTTGACGACGACGCCGTCGATCTCGTGCTCCACCGAGTGCCGGTTCGCGCCGAAGTCGGCGATGAACTCGCGGACTTCGGCGAGCGTGGAGACGACCTTGTTGTGCCGGGCGGTCGGCAGGCCCCACTCGTGCAGCAGCTCGTACGCCTGGGACTGGCAGGTGATCTCGAAGCCCTCGCGCGCGCCGATCCCGTGCACCACCATGTGCAGCGGGCGGCTCGCGGTGACCTTCGGGTCCTTCTGGCGCAGTGAACCGGCCGCCGCGTTGCGCGGGTTGGCGAAGGGCTTGCCGTCGGTCTCGACCAGGCGGGCGTTGAGCTCCTCGAACTTCTCCATCGGGAAGAAGACCTCGCCGCGGATCTCGACGAGGGCCGGGATCCGGTCCCCCTCGAGCCGGTCCGGGACATCGGTGATGGTGCGGACGTTGGGGGTGATGTCCTCACCGGTGCGGCCGTCGCCGCGGGTGGCGGCCCGGGTCAGCCGGCCGTTCTCGTAGGTGAGATTGACGGCGAGGCCGTCCACCTTCAGCTCGCACAGGTAGTGGTAGTCCGAGGTGTTCACGTCGCGGGCCACCCGCTCGGCCCAGGCGGACAGTTCCTCGTCGTCGAAGGCGTTGTCGAGGGAGAGCATGCGCTCCCGGTGCACGACGGACGCGAAGTCCGTCTCGTACGCCCCGGCCACCTTCTGGGTGGGCGAGTCGGGCGTGCGCAGCTCCGTGTACCGCTCCTCCAGCGCCTCCAGCGAGCGCAGCAGCGTGTCGAACTCGGCGTCGCTGACGACCGGCTGGTCGTTCACGTAGTACCGGAAGCGGTGCTCCTCGATCTGTTCGGCGAGCAGTGCGTGCTGCTCGCGCACCGCCGCCGGTACTGCCGTGTCCTGCTGTTCGGCTGCCATGCCGTGTCCTCCCGTGGCCCGTCCCGACCGTCACTCAGGGTTGTCGGCGAGCGACCTCGCCGCTCTGGCGCAATGCGCCTGCGCCGCGCGGGCGTAGGCGGGCGAGGCGCCCGCCAGACCGCACGACGGGGTGACCACGACGGACTCCGCCAGAGTCCCCGGGGCCAGTCCCAGCCTGCGCCAGAGCTTCCTGACACCCATGACGCTACCGCCCGGGTCCGACAACGGGCCGTCGGTCCCGGGCACCACTCCGGCGAAGAGTTTCGTACCGTCCTCGACGGCCTCCCCGAGGGCGTCGTCCTCGCGCTCGGTGAGCAAGGAGAAATCGAACGACACGCCCGTGACGCCGGCCCGCCGGAGCAGGGCGAAGGGGACCTCGGGCGCGCAGGAGTGCGCGACGACCTCGCCGTCGTGGACGGCGACGAGGTCGCGCAGCGTGCCCTCGACGACCTGCCGGTCGACGGCGCGGTAGGTGCGGTAGCCGCTGGCGGAGCGGACCCGGCCGAGCAGTACGGCGGTCAGGGAGGGCTCGTCGAGCTGGAGGACGATCTCGGCGCCGGGGATCCGCTTGCGGACGTCCGCCAGGTGCTCGCGCAGGCCCTCGGCGAGGGATCCGGCCAGGTCGCGGCAGGCCCCGGGGTCCTTCAGGACGGCTTCGCCGCCGTGCAGCTCCAGGGCCGCGGCGAGTGTCCAGGGCCCGACGGCCTGGACCTTGAGCCGGCCCTCGTAGCCCTGGGTGAACTCCTCCAGCGCGTCGAGGTCCTCGCCGAGCCAGGAGCGGGCGCGCCGGCTGTCGCGGCCGGGCCGGTCGCTGATCCGCCAGCCGCTGGGCTCGACGTGCGCGTACATGTCGACGAGCAGTCCCAGCGAGCGGCCGATCATGTCGGCTCCGGGGCCGCGGGCGGGCAGTTCGGCGAGGTACGGGAAGTCCTCGAAGGAGCCCGTGACGGTCCTGGCGGCCTCGCGGGCGTCGCCGCCGGGCAGCGAGCCGATTCCGGTGGCGCCCGCGCTCATCGGCCGGGCCTGACGGTCAGGTCGTTGACCTCGGCGTCGCGGGGCAGGTCGATGGCCATGACGATGGTGGTGGCCACGGACTCGGGGTCGATCCAGGCGGCGGGGTCGTAGTCCTTGCCCTCCTGGGAGTGCACCTTGGCCTGCATGGGGCTGGCGGTGCGGCCCGGGTAGACGGAGGTGACGCGGATGCCGTTCGGCCGCTCCTCGTCGCGCAGGGAGTCGGCCAGGGCCTTCAGGCCGTGCTTGGAGGCGGCGTACGCGCTCCAGTCGGCGTGGGCGCGCAGTCCGGCGCCGGAGTTCACGAAGACGATGTCCGCGCGGGAGGCCCGCAGGGTGGGCAGCAGCAGCCGGGTGACCTCGGCGGGGGCGATGAGGTTGACGTTGAGCTGCTGGTGCCAGGTCTTGGGGCGCAGGTCGCCGACGGGGCCGAGATCGACGATCCCGGCGATGTGCAGCAGCGAGTCGATCCGCTCCGGGACCGCCTGCTTGGAGAACGCCCACGAGAGCCGGTCGGGGTCGGCGAGGTCGCCGACGAGGGCCGCCGACCCCGGGTAGCGGTCGACGAGCAGGCGGGCCCGGCCGGCGTCGCGGGCGAGGAGGACGAGGTCGTCGCCGCGGGCGTGCAGGCGGGCCGCGACGGCGGCGCCGATGCCGGATCCGGCACCGGTGATCAGGTGAGTAGCCATGGTGCCCATGCTCGCACCCCGTCCGGGGCCCGCGTCCCGGCCGCCCGCCGCCGGGCCGCCGCGCCGTAGCGCCGGCGCCCCGGGTCAGAGCCCCGCGGCCGCGCGGAGGCCCGCGGCCGTCTTCGCGGCGTCGTAGTCGGGGGCGACGCCGTCGACCAGGATGGCCTCGCCCGGGACGTGTCCGGTGCGCAGCGGGAGGATCGCCTGGTAGGCGTCGGAGGCGTACCAGGCGCGGGCCCGCCCCATGTCGGGGAAGCCGATCATGACGACCGTGCCGGGGAAGGGGCCCTCCAGGACCTCGACCTCGCGGCCGTGGACGAGGAAGCGGCCGCCGAAGGGGTCCATGGTGGCCTGGATGGACTCGATGTAGCGCAGGACGTCCTCGTGCATCGTCGCGGGGCGGATGTGGGCGATGGCGTACGCGGTCATGGCGGTCTCCCCTGTCGGTCGCCGGCCGGCCCGGTGGTCCGGGCCGTTGCTCCGATCCTGCCGACCGGGCGGCCGCGGGGCCATGACCCGTGGGGTCATGCCGGTGCGGGGGCGGCCGCCGGGTCGTGCGGCTGGAAGGTGCGGCGGTAGGCGATCGGGGAGGTGCCGAGCACGGAGCGCATGTGCTGGCGCAGGGAGTTGGCGGAGCCGAAGCCCGCGCGGTGGGCGACCAGGTCCACGGGCAGGTCGCTGGACTCCAGCAAGTGGCGGGCGATCTCCAGGCGTTGGGCGGTGAGCCACTGCACGGGGGTCATGCCGACCTCGTCGCGGAACCGGCGGGTGAAGGTGCGCAGGCTCATCCGGGCGTGCGCGGCCAGCTCGGCCAGCGTGACGGGTTCCGCGAGCCGTTCCAGGGCCCACGCGCGGGTCGCGGTGGTGGTGGCGACGGTCGGCTCGGGGACGGGCCGGTCGATGTACTGGGCCTGCCCGCCGTCGCGCCACGGCGGTACGACGCACAGCCGGGCGGCGCGGTTGGCGACGGCGGTGCCGTGGTCGCGGCGGACGAGGTAGAGGCAGAGGTCGACGCCCGCGGCCACTCCGGCGGAGGTGAGGATGTCACCGTCGTCGACGAAGAGGACCTCCTCGTCGAGCCGGACGCGCGGGAAGGCCCGCTGGAACTCGGGGGCGTGCAGCCAGTGGGTGGTGGCGGGCCGGCCGTCGAGCAGCCCGGCCGCGGCGAGGACGTACGAGCCGGTGCAGATGGACACCAGCCGGGTGCCGGGGCGGATCGCGGCGAGGGCCGCGGCCAGGGCGGGCGGCAGCGGGGCGCCGTGGGCGAGGTCGTCCATGGCGTGCGTGGGCGGGATGATCACGGTGTCGGCGGCGGCGAGCGCCTCGGGGCCGGCCGAGACGCCGACCGTGAAGCCCGCGTCGCTGGCGACGGGGAGGCCGTCGGCGGTGCAGACGGTGACCTCGTAGAGCGGGCCGCCGGCCTCGTCCTGGGCGTTGCCGAAGACCCGGGAGGGCATCCCGAGCTCGAACGGGGGGACGCCTTCGAGGGCCAGTACGGCAATACGGTGCATGGCCAGATCCTGTCACATGGTGGCCGTACGGTCAGCACTACGCGGGCTCCGGGGCCGCGAAGCTGGGGTCATCGGCCGGGGAAACCGGCACGGACCAGCATCAAGGAGACATTCATGCGCGCCGTCGTCGTCAGCAAGTGGGGCGGACCCGAGGTCCTCGTCGAGACGCAGGCCGAGCGCCCGGAGCCCGGCATGGGCGAGGTCCTCGTACGGGTCCACGCCGCCGGGGTGAACCCGGTCGACTGGAAGACCCGCGAGAGCGGCGCCCTGATCCCCTGGGGGCCGGTCCCGGCGGTCGGCTGGGACGTCTCGGGCACCGTCGAGGCGGTCGGCCCGGGCGTGACCCTGTACCGGGCGGGCGACGAGGTGTACGGCATGCCCCGCTTCCCGCAGCAGGCCGGCGCGTACGCCGAGTACGTGACCGCCCCGGCCCGGCACTTCGCCCGCAAGCCCGCCTCGCTGGACCACGTACAGGCGGCGGCGCTGCCGCTGGCCGCGCTGACCGCCTGGCAGGCCCTGGTGGACACCGCGGGAGTCACGGCCGGACAGCGGGTGCTGGTCCACGCGGCGGCCGGCGGGGTCGGCCACCTGGCCGTGCAGATCGCCAAGGCCCGCGGCGCGTACGTGATCGGCACCGCGAGCGCCGCCAAGCACGGGCTGCTGCGCGAGCTGGGCGCGGACGAGGTGATCGACTACCGCACCACGGACTTCGAGGACGTCGTCTCCGACGTGGACGTCGTGATCGACGCGGTCGGCGGGGACAACGGGCGGCGCTCGCTGAAGGTGCTCAAGGCAGGCGGCCACCTGGTGACCCTGCCGGGCCCCGACGGGGTTCCGGACGGCGCGGACGGCGTGCACGCCGTCTGGCTCCTGGTGGAGCCGGACCTGGGGGGCCTCCGGGAGATCGCCGCCCTGGCGGACCGGGGCCTGCTCAAGCCGCTGATCGAGGCGGTCCTGCCGCTGGAGCAGGCCGCGAAGGCCCACGAGCTCGGCGAGCGCGGCCGGACCACCGGCAAGATCGTCCTGACGGTGGCCTGACACGCCGGCGGGGAGGGCGCCCCGCACGGCGCCCTACACGGACGCGGCCGCGGCCCGCGTGGTCGTCGCGATGGTGGCGGAGCCGACCACGCGGGTGCCGTCGTAGAGCACGATCGCCTGGCCGGGGGCCACGCCGCGGACCGGCTCCGTGAAGGAGACGCGCAGCTCGCCGTCCACCAGCTCGGCGAAGACCTCGCTCTCGCCGCCGTGGGCGCGCAGCTGCGCGGTGTACGTGCCGGGGGCGGCGGCCGTGGAACCGCACCAGCGCGGGCGGATCGCGGTGAGGGCGGTGACGTCCAGGGCCTCGACGGGGCCGACGGTGACGGTGTTGTTCACCGGGGAGATGTCGAGGACGTAGCGCGGCTTGCCGTCGGCGGCCGGGTGCCCGATGCGCAGGCCCTTGCGCTGGCCGATGGTGAAGCCGAAGGCGCCCTCGTGGGTGCCGACCTTCTCACCGGTCTCGTCGACGATGTCGCCCTCGGCCTTGCCGAGGCGGCCCGCGAGGAAGCCCTGGGTGTCGCCGTCGGCGATGAAGCAGATGTCGTGGCTGTCGGGCTTCTTCGCGACGGCCAGGCCGCGCTCCTCGGCCTCGGCCCGGATCTCCTCCTTGGTGGTGAGGGTGTCACCGAGCGGGAAGAGGGCGTGGGCGAGCTGCTTCTCGTCGAGCACGCCGAGGACGTACGACTGGTCCTTGGCCATGTCGCAGGCGCGGTGCAGCTCGCGGGAGCCGTCCGCGTTCCGTACGACGGTGGCGTAGTGGCCGGTGCAGACGGCGTCGAAGCCGAGGGCGAGGGCCTTGTCCAGCAGCGCGGCGAACTTGATCTTCTCGTTGCAGCGCAGGCAGGGGTTCGGGGTGCGCCCGGCCTCGTACTCGGAGATGAAGTCCTCGACGACGTCCTCGCGGAAGCGCTCGGCGAGGTCCCAGACGTAGAACGGGATGCCGATGACGTCGGCGGCGCGGCGGGCGTCGCGGGAGTCCTCGATGGTGCAGCAGCCGCGGGCTCCGGTGCGGAAGGACTGCGGGTTCGCGGAGAGCGCGAGGTGGACGCCGGTCACGTCGTGCCCGGCTTCGACCGCGCGGGCGGCGGCGACGGCGGAGTCCACGCCGCCGGACATGGCGGCCAGGACGCGGAGGGGGCGGGTGGTGCGCGGCAGGTTCTCAGTCATAGCACCGTCCAGGGTACGGGGAACCGCAAGGGGTCACAGCGCGTTGTCGGGGTCAGGGGGGTGGATCACATGGCGAGCGAGGGCGCGAAGGACGGGAAGGCCGCGGGGAGACCGCGCCGGACCCGCAGGGCGGTGCTGTTCGGGGGGCTCGGGGTCGTCGCCGCGGCGGCGGTCGTCGGCCGGGACGAGCTGGGCCGTGCCTGGTGGCTGATGCCGGGGGTGTCCAAACCGCGCAAGGACGGCGAGATCGACCACGCGGGGGCGGGCTGGACCGCGGCCTCCCCGGCGAACTGGCGGCTCGCGGACCGGCCGGACGACTACCGCGTGGACCGGATCGTCGTGCATGTCACACAGGGTGGTTTCGCGTCCTCGGTGGACGCGTTCAAGAACCCGTGGCACAAGGCGTCGGCGCACTACATAGTGCGCCAGGACGGCCATGTCGAGCAGATGGTGCGGGAGTTGGACGTCGCTTTCCACGCGGGCAACCGGTCGATGAACGAGCGGAGCGTCGGCATCGAGCACGTGGGCTTCGTGGACCGCCCGCAGGACTTCACCGACGCGATGTACGCGGCCTCGGCCGTGCTGGCGGCGGGCGTCTGCCGGCGCTACGGCATACCGGCGGACCGCACCCACATCGTCGGGCACTCCGAGGTGCCGGGCGCCGACCACACGGACCCGGGCCGCCACTGGGACTGGGACCGGTACGTCCGCCTGGTCGGCGAGGCCCTGCGCGCCGCGGGCTGAGACCCCGCGGGCTGAGACCCCGCGGGCTGAAGCCCCGCGGGCCGAAGCCCCCCGGGCCGCTAGCTGAGCCCCGCGGTGCGGGCGCGGTCGACCGCCGGGCCGATGGCCGCCGCGACGGCGGCGACGTCCTGCCTCGTGGAGGTGTGGCCCAGGGAGAAGCGCAGGGTGCCGCGGGCCAGCCTCGGATCGGTGCCGGTGGCCAGCAGGACGTGGCTGGGCTGGGCGACCCCGGCGGTGCAGGCCGAGCCGGTGGAGCACTCGATGCCCTGGGCGTCGAGCAGGAGCAGCAGGGAGTCCCCCTCGCAGCCGGGGAAGCTGAAGTGGGCGTTGGCCGGGAGGCGGTCCTCGGGGTCGCCGCCGAGGACGGCGTCGGGTACGGCGGCCAGCACGGCGGAGACGAGTTCGTCGCGCAGGGCGCCGATCTCGGCGGCGAACCGCTCGCGCCGTTCGGCGGCGAGGACGGCGGCGACCGCGAAGGCGGCGATGGCGGGCACGTCGAGGGTGCCGGAGCGCACGTGCCGTTCCTGGCCGCCGCCGTGCAGGACGGGCACCGGGGTCTGGTCGCGGCCGAGCAGCAGGGCGCCGATCCCGTAGGGGCCGCCGATCTTGTGGCCGCTGACGGTCATGGCTGCCAGGCCGCTGTCGGCGAAGCGGACGTCGAGCTGGCCGAAGGCCTGGACGGCGTCGGAGTGGAGCGGGATGCCGTGCGCGGCGGCGACGTCGGCCAGTGCGCGGACCGGCATGACGGTGCCGATCTCGTTGTTCGCCCACATCACGGTGGCGAGCGCCACGTCGTCGGGGTCGCGCTCGACGGCCTCCCGGAAGGCGTCGGGGTGGACGCGCCCGTGACGGTCCACGGGCAGGTACTCCACCCGCGCGCCCTCGTGCTCGGCGAGCCAGTGCACGGCGTCGAGGACCGCGTGGTGCTCGACGGGGCTGGTCAGGATCCGGGTCCGGGCGGGGTCGGCGTCGCGCCGGGCCCAGTAGAGGCCCTTGACGGCGAGGTTGTCGGCCTCGGTCCCGCCCGCGGTGAAGACCACCTCGCTCGGGCGGGCGCCGATCGCCTCGGCGAGGGCCTCGCGGGCCTCCTCGACGGTACGGCGGGCCCGGCGGCCGGCGGCGTGGAGGGAGGAGGCGTTCCCCGTGGCGGCGAACTGCGCGGCCATCGCCGCGGCGGCCTCCGGCAGCATCGGGGTGGTGGCGGCGTGGTCGAGGTAGGCCATGATCCCCCGATTCTACGAGTCCCCCGGGCCGCGGATCTCCAGCGGGACTCCCCGGACCGGACCCCCGCCGCGGTCGCACGGCGGGGCGGGGGGGCCGGCCGGCCTCGGCGCCGGGGCGTGCCGCCGGGCCCGGCCGAGGTCAGGGACCCGGGCCGGGCCCGGCGGGCGTGCCGGCGGTGATCAGACCTGGCGCGGTGCGCGGGCCAGCTGGCGGGACTGGGCCACGAGGCGGTCCGCGGAGTCCCAGACCTCGGCGTCCTCCTCCAGGAAGCCGCCGGCCAGGTTGCGCGTGGTGATGGCGACCCGCAGGGGGCCCGGCGCCGGGCGGCGGCGGACGTGGGTGGTCAGCTCCACGGTCGGGGTCCAGCCGATCAGGCCGAGGTCGAAGGAGGTGGGCGGCAGGGCGTCCACCGCGAGCAGCATGGAGAGCGGATCGGCGTCGCGGCCGTCGGCCAGCTCGAACCACGCCCGCATCTCGCCCTTGCCGGAGGGCGCGCCGACGGCCCAGCCGGCCGTGGCCGGGTCCAGCCGCAGCCGGAGCCGGTCGACGATCGCGGAACTGCCGGGGATCGGGGCCGGGCCGGCCTCGGGGCCGAGGCAGTCCTCGTAGGGGGGCATGACGGGCGGGCGGGCCGTGGTCCGTACGTCGTCCGGGAGCGAGGCGAGGTCGCCGTAGGAGGCGAGGACGCGGATGCGCTCGACCTCGGCGCCGTTCTCGTCGTACTGGAACAGCGAAGCCTGGCCCGTGGAGAGGGTGCGGCCGATCCGGACGACCTGGGTGCGGATCACGGCGGGGCCGGGCACGGAGGAGGTCAGGTAGTGCGCGGAGACCGTGAAGGGGTCCGGGTGCGGCAGGGTGGCCGACAGGGCCCGGCCGACCAGGGCCAGCAGGTATCCGCCATTGACGGCGGTGATGATCGTCCAGCCGGCGGAGAGTTCCGCGTCGTACACCCCGGCCTCGCCCGCGCGGGCGGTGATGGTGGTGTCGCGGTCGAACTCGCTGTCGCCGATGGAGGCCTGGGCAGCTGCGTGTGACATGCAAACGACGGTACACCGGAGATCTACTAAGCGGTAGCTTATTTCTGTTACGGCTCCTCGGCCACCGAGGACCGGCGGTTCCAGGCCAGGGGCGCGCGCAGGTGGTAGCGGATGGCCAGGAGGCGCAGGACGAAGGTGGTGACGATCGCCAGGCCCGTGGTGATCGCGTTCAGGGTGTCGAGCGCGATGAAGACGGCGACCATCGAGGCGCCGACCATGGCCGGGACGGCGTACATCTCGCGGTCCCGCAGCAGCGAGGGCACCTCGTTGACGAGCACGTCGCGCAGGACTCCCCCGCCGACGGCCGTGGCCAGCCCGAGCGCGGCGGACGCGGTGAGGCCGAGTCCGTACTCGTACGCCTTGGTCGTGCCCGTCACGCAGAACAGCGCGAGGCCGGCGGCGTCGAAGACGTTGATGGCCCGGTTGATCCGCTGGACCTCCGGGTGCAGGAAGAAGACGAGCGCGGCGGCGATCAGCGGCGTGACGAAGAAACTGAGCTCGCCGAAGGCGGCGGGCGGGACGGCCCCGATGACGAGGTCGCGGAAGAGACCGCCGCCGAGCGCGGTGACCAGGGCGAGGACGGCGATGCCGAAGACGTCGAAGTTCTTGCGTACGGCGAGGAGCGCGCCGGCCGTGGCGAAGACGAAGATGCCCGCGAGGTCCAGCGCGTGCTGGATGCCGGGCGGGAAGAGATCGTGGAGCACCGGGACATTGTCGCCTGCGGCGGGCCCGCCGCACGCCCCGGACCGGGCCCGGCACCCGTCCGGCTCCACCGGCCCTCCGGCACCGCTCACGCGGGCGGGGCCGGCCGCACACGCGGGCGGGGCCGGAGGTCCTCCGGCCCCGCGCGTGTTTTCGGCCGCTACTCCGAAACCGTGGTCACCGCGTCGGCCGCGCCCGGCAGGGGCTGGTCACCCGGCACCTGGTCGGGGGCGTTCTCCGGGTGGTGGCAGGCCACCTGGTGCCCCGTCTTGAGCGCCAGCAGCGGCGGCTCCTGCGTGGTGCAGACCTGCGTGGCCTTCCAGCACCGCGTGTGGAAGCGGCAGCCGCTCGGCGGCGAGATCGGCGACGGCACGTCGCCCTTGAGCAGGATGCGGCCGCTCGCGGCGCCGCGCCGGCGCGGGTCCGGCACGGGCACGGCCGACATGAGCGCCGTGGTGTAGGGGTGCATCGGGGCCCCGTACAGGGCCTTGTTGTCCGCCAGCTCGACGATCTTGCCCAGGTACATCACCGCGATCCGGTCCGACACGTGCCGGATGACGGAGAGGTCGTGGGCGATGATCACGTACGTGAGGCCGAGCTCCTGCTGGAGGTCGTCCAGCAGGTTGACCACCTGGGCCTGGATGGACACGTCCAGCGCCGAGACCGGCTCGTCCGCGACGACCAGCTTCGGGTTGAGCGCCAGGGCCCGGGCGATGCCGATGCGCTGGCGCTGGCCGCCCGAGAACTCGTGCGGGTAGCGGTTGTAGTGCTCGGGGTTGAGGCCGACCAGCGACAGCAGCCGCTGCACCTCCGGCTTGATCCCGCCTTCGGGCGTGACGTTCTGGAGCTTGAACGGCGCGCTGACGATGGTGCCCACGGTGTGCCGGGGGTTCAGCGAGCCGTACGGGTCCTGGAAGATCATCTGGATGTCGCGGCGCAGCGGCCGCATGCCGGCCACGCCGAGGTGCGTGATGTCCTTGCCCTCGAACTCGACGGTGCCGCCCGTGGGCTCCAGCAGCCGGGTGATCAGCCGGCCCATGGTGGACTTGCCGCAGCCGGACTCGCCGACGATGCCGAGGGTCTCACCGCGCCGGACGTCGAAGTCGATGCCGTCGACGGCCTTGACGGCGCCGGCCTGGCGCCGCAGCAGCCCCTTGGTGAGGGGGAAGTGCTTGGTCAGGCCGGAGACCTTGAGCAGCACCTCGGGCGAGTCGGTGGCCTGCCTGGGGATGACGGCCGTGTCCGTCTTCTTCATGTCGGGGGTCTCGGTCACAGCTTCGGCGCAATCTCTTCGGTCCAGATCCGGGTCCGCTGCTCGTGCGTCATGTGGCAGGCGGACCAGTGGTGGGTGCCGTCCTGCGTGAGCTCGGGCCGGACCGTACGCGTCACGTTGTCCTTGGGGACGTCGGCGTACGGGCAGCGCGGGTTGAAGGCACAGCCGCCCGGGATGTTGATGAGGCTGGGCGGCGAGCCCTTGACCGGGATGAGGCGCTCGGTCTGCTCGCGGTCGATCCGCGGCATCGAGCCCAGCAGGCCCCAGGTGTAGGGGTGGCGGGGCTCGTAGAAGACCTTCTCGGCCGTGCCCCGCTCGACGCAGCGGCCGCCGTACATGACCAGGAGTTCGTCGGCCATCTCGGCGACCACGCCCAGGTCGTGCGTGATCATGATGACCGCGGAGCCGAACTCCTTCTGGAGGTCCCGGATCAGGTCGAGGATCTGGGCCTGGACGGTGACGTCCAGGGCGGTCGTCGGCTCGTCCGCGATGAGCAGCTCGGGGTTGTTGACCAGCGCCATCGCGATCATCGCGCGCTGGCGCATGCCGCCGGAGAACTCGTGCGGGTAGCTGTCGACGCGCTTGTGCGGCTCGGGGATGCCGACGCGGTCCAGGAGGTCGACGGCCCGCTTGCGGGCGGCCTTCTTGTCGACCTTGTTGTGGACGCGGTACGCCTCGGCGATCTGCTTGCCGATGGTGAAGTACGGGTGCATCGCGGACAGCGGGTCCTGGAAGATCATCGCGATCTCCCGGCCGCGCAGCTTGCGCACCTCGTCCTCTTCGGCGGTGAGCAGCTCCTTGCCGTTCAGCCAGATCTCGCCGGAGATCCGGGCCCGCTGGCGGCCGTACTGGCCGACGCGGTGCAGGCCCATGATGCCGAGCGAGGTGACCGACTTGCCGGAGCCGGACTCGCCCACGATGCCGAGGGTCTTGCCCTTCTCCAGCGTGAAGGAGAGCCCGTCGACCGACTTGACCAGGCCGTCCTCGGTCGGGAAGTGCACCTTGAGGTCGCGGACCTCCAGGAAGGCGGTGGGGGCCGTTCCGGTGACGGGCTGGCCCAGGACTCCGGTCTTGGTCAGATCGGTCATGACAGCCTCACTCGGGGGTCGATCACCGCGTACATGAGGTCAACGATGAGGTTCGCCGCGACGACGAAGAAGGCGGAGATGAGGGTGATGCCCAGGATGACCGGCAGGTCGTGCTCGCTGATCGCGCGGACGGCGCTGTAGCCGAGGCCGTGCAGCGAGAACGTGTACTCGGTCAGCACCGCGCCGCCCATCAGGGCGCCGAGGTCCAGGCCGAGGACGGTCAGGATGGGCGTCATCGTCGACCGCATCGCGTGCTTCCCGATGACGACGGGTTCCGTCAGGCCCTTGGCGCGGGCGGTGCGGATGTAGTCCTCATTGAGGACCTCCAGCATCGTCGCGCGGGTGAGCCGGGCGTACATCGCCGCGTAGAGGAAGGCGAGGGAGACCCACGGGAGGATCATCCCGTTGAACCACTTGACCGGATCGTCGGCGAACGTGGCCTCGGGGCGCCCGAACCAGCCGAGCTGGTCGGAGAACAGGGCGATGGCGAGCATGCCCGTGAAGTAGATGGGGAGCGAGACGCCGGCCAGCGCGATGCCCATGGCCGAGCGGTCCAGGACCGTACCGCGCTTGAGGGCGGAGATGACGCCGGTGGCGACACCGCCGATGACCCAGAGCACGACGGCGCCGGCGGCGAGCGAGAGGGTGACCGGCAGCCAGTCGGTCAGCAGCGGCCAGACCTCCTGCTCGGTCTTGAAGGAGTATCCGAAGCAGGGCGCGGCGCATTGCGTGACGTCGGAGCCGTTGGCGTACGTGCGACCCGCCACCAGCCCGACGACGAACTTGCCGAACTGGACGAGGATCGGGTCGTCGAGACCCATCTTCTGCCGGATGCCCTCGATGGCGGCGGGGTCGGACTGCTTGCCGACGAAGTACAGCGCCGGATCCGTCCCGATCATCTTCGGGAAGAGGAAGAAGATTCCGAAGGTCACCAGCGTGATGACCAACAGCATGACGATGACGGCGAAGAACCGCCGGATGAGATATGCAAGCACTGCGCTCGGCCTGGCCGCTGCCCGGGGGCGCCCTCTTCTGGAGAGCGCCCCCGCGCCGCGACCGCGGCCATCACCTGCCCTTCGTGCCTAGCGGGTGTGGCACTGGAACACTGGAACTGGACTGACGGACGGTTACTTCACGACGCCGAGGGACGCGTAGTCGTAGCGGCCGTTATAGGCGTCGGAGGTGTAGGCGTTCGTCAGCCGGCTGCTGCGCCAGGTGATCGTCTTGTCGTAGACGAAGGGCAGGTAGACCGCGGCCTCGGAGACCTTCTGGTTCATCTGCTTGTAGATGTCGCCGGCCTTGGCCGGGTCCGTCTCCGCGATGGCGTCGTCGAACAGCTTGTTGACCGCCGGGTCGTTCAGCTCGGAGAAGTTGTTGTTGCCGCTCTGCAGGATGAAGCGGCCGTCGACCAGCGGCTGGGAGAAGCCCTGACCGGTCGGGAAGTCGGCGCCCCAGCCCATGATGATGATGCCGTAGCCCTTCTCCTTGACGACCTTCGGCGAACCGATGATGCCGGAGGTCTGGGCGCCGTCGAACTGGTCGACATCGGCCTCGATGCCGACCTGCTTCAGGGCGTTCTGCAGCGAGACGGCCGTGGCGACCTCGACCGGCTTGTTGTTGCGGACCGCGATGGTGGTCTTGAAGCCTTCCGGCTTGCCGCAGGCCGCGAGGGCCGCCTTGGCCTTCTCGACGTTCGGCTTGCCGTCGTTCTTCAGGACCTCGTACGGGTCGTACTTGCCGTCGGCGCCCTTGATGCCCAGCGGGAGCATGTTGGGGGCGATGTCGCCACCGGCCTGCGGGCCGCCGCGGGCGGTCTGCAGGGACTTCTTGTCGGCGGCGTAGATGACGGCCTTGCGGCACTCGACGTTGTCGAAGGGCGCGACGGTCTGCGGGAAGACGGCGTACCGGATGAAGCCGGTCTGGCCGTTGTCCAGGTTGCCCTTGTGGTCCTTCAGCGCGGTGGCGCGGGCCGCCTGGCCGATGCCGGTCGCGTTGATGTCGAGGTCGAACTCGCCGTTCATCAGGCGCTTGTCCATGTCGTCCGCGTTCGCCATGAACGTGACCGAGATGGTGTCCGGGAGCGCCTTGCGGATGGTGTCCGACTCGGGCTTGTAGTTCGTGTTCCGCGAGAGCTTCATGCTCTTGTTGGGCTCGTACGAGTCGATCTTGTACGGGCCGTTCGAGAAGGGCTTCAGGCCGTACTTGGCCGCGGTGTCCTTCTCCTGCTTGACCGGGCTCGCCGCCGGCATCGCCAGCATCTGCTCGAAGTCACCGTTGGGCGCGGGGAGCTTGAAGATGATGGTCTTCGCGTCCGGGGTCTCGATCGCCTTGAGGCCGAGCTTGTCCGGGGCCGTGTCCTTGTACGGGCCGGGGTACTCGGTCTTCGGGTCGAGGACCTGCATCAGGTAGACCGGGCCGCCGGAGATGACGTCCTGGGCCCAGGTGCGCTGGATGCCGTACTTCACGTCCTGGGCGGTGACGGGCGTGCCGTCCTCCCAGGTCACGTTGTCCTTGAGGGTGTACTTGTAGGTCTTGCCGCCGTCGCTGATCTCGGCCTTGGCGGTGGCGAGGTCGGGCTCCAGCGCGGTGCTCTGGTCGCCCGGGGCGGCCTTGTAGCTGACCAGCTGGCGGGCGTAGTAGCGGGAGAAGTCCCACATGAAGCCGTAGTAGCCGCGCTGCGGGTCCCACGAGTCGGCTTCCTGGGTGCCGACGAACTTGAGCTCGCCGCCCTTCTTGTCGGACGCGTTGGCGATCTTGCCTATGCCCGAGTTGAAGCCGGCGCCGCCGGCGGACTTGTCGTCCGTCTTTTCGGTACCGCCACAGGCGGTCGCGGTCAGCATGACCGCGAGCACGACGGCCGTGCCAGTGGCAAGCCTGCGCTTCGACGTGCGATGGGTAGTCACGATGCTCGCAACCCTCCGTTGTGTAGTTCCGGTATGCGTACGGCTCGAAGCCGGTTCCTGGTTTGCCCTGCGGTGGCTAGCGGGAGCCCTTCGGGTCGAGGGCGTCGCGGACGCCGTCGCCGAAGAGGTTGAAGGCCAGCACGGTGATGAAGATCGCCACACCGGGGAAGATCATGAAGAGCGGATCGTCCTCGTAGGTCCGCACGGCCGTGGAGAGGGTCTCTCCCCAGGACGGCGTGGGCGGCTTGACGCCGACTCCGAGGAAGCTGAGGGCCGCCTCGGTCAGCACGTTGGTGGGGATCATCAGCGTCGAGTAGACGGTGATGGGGGCCACCAGGTTCGGAAGCAGTTCGCGGAAGAGGATGTACATCCGGCCCGCGCCGAGGCTGCGCGCCGCTTCGACGTACTCCCGTTCGCGCAGCGACAGGGTCTGCCCGCGGACGATGCGGCCGATGTACGGCCACCCGAAGAAGCCGATGACCAGCACCAGGACCGCGATGCGCAGGCCCGACCCCTCGAAGCCCCACAGCTTGCTGGGGATGACGGAGATCAGCGCGATGATGAACAGCAGCTGCGGGAAGGCCAGCAGCAGGTCCATGACCCGGCTGACGGCCGCGTCGATCCAGCCGCCGAAGTAGCCCGCGATGATGCCGAAGAAGGTGCCCAGCCCGACCGCCACGAAGGCGGACAGGAAGGCCACCAGCAGCGAGATCCGGGCGCCGTAGACGATCCGGCTGAAGACGTCGCGGCCGTTGACCGGCTCGACGCCCAGCAGGAAGTCCCCGCTCATGCCGCCCCAGTCGCCGGCCGGCAGGCCGAGCAGCGGGTCCAGCATGTCCTCGTGGAGCTCCTCCGGCGGGTGCCCGAGGAGCTTGACGATCAGCGGCGCGAAGAGTGCGACGAGGATCAGCAGGAGCACGACGACACCGCCGGCCAGGGCGACCTTGTCCCGCTTGAGGCGGATCCACGCGATCTTCCACGGTGAGCGCCCCTCGATCGCCTTCTGCGGGACGTCGGGGGCGGCCACGGCCGCGGGCCCGGCCGCGCTGGTGTCGTGCAGTGGTGCCGTCATCGTGGTGGGGACCCCTCTCGGCCGACGGTGGCCGGCCCATGCCCGCCGCTGTGGCGGCTTGGTTCTATCGGCGTCGCTGATGGTGCGATCGGCACGAAATGCGCCTGAAGTGCACGTGAAGAGCTGGTGCTTGCTGGATTGACCGGCCTTCGGTGGGGGGAGTCTTCAACGGCGTCTGAGCCGCCCGCCAGACCTGCCGGGGATGTGATGCGCAACCGTGATCTGCGCCTACACCTTCCGTTATCCGAACCGCGGGGACTGTTCAGCGGTGAAAGACCGCCCGTTAGGCGCGGAACGGACATCCCGGCCAACTGCCACTTAGGGCAGCCTTCTTGGGCGGATTCGACGCGATATGCGAAAGGCCGCACCGGCGGGCTCCGGTGCGGCCTTCGAGACGGATGTCTCAGTATGCGGATGTCTCGGGGAGCGGTCGGGCTCCGGCTCAGTACGCCGGTCCCTGCCCCTCCCGGTCGTAGAACGGCCGGGTCTGCGCGCGCAGCCACATGGCCACCGGGTCGTGCTCGTCCGCCAGCGCGACCGTGCACACCGGGACGCCCTCGGGGACCGCGCCGACCGACTGGCGCATCATCTCCCGTACGGATTCCAGCGCGGGCGCGGAGGCGTCGTACAGGTCGAGCCCGACCGCGAGGTACGGCGAGCCGAGCGCGGGCTGCACCCAGGCGCGGCGCAGCGACCGCACGGCGGGCGTGCGGTGGGCGTGCCGGGTCAGCAGTCCGTAGAACTGCGGGAGTTCGATGGCGGGCTCGGACAGCCGCAGCGGCCCGGCCGGCATCCGGTCCAGGCCGGTGGCGATCCGGCGCAGGTCCGCCCAGGGCACGCCGAGGCCGCCGCCCGCGGCGTGCGGGTTGAGCCACAGCCCCCAGCGGTCCGGGTACAGGGAGCGGGCGATGTCCCGGCCCGTGACGACCTCGTAGCCCCGGTTCCAGCCGCTGGCGGCCAGCTCCTGGGGGGAGGTCACGCAGGGCGCGTAGCCGAGGCCCTCCACCTCCATGCCGCCGTACTGGGCGTCCGGCGATCCCGGCTGCCCCTGCCAGAGCAGCATCCACAGCCGCCCCTCGGCGAGGGCGCGCAGCAGTGACTCGTAGCTCTCATAGCGCCCGGGAGTCACCTGGCGCAGCATGTGCTCGACCTGCCCGGCCGCGGCCGTGCCTGACGCACTCACCCGGTACCCCTCTTCGTCCGCCCGTCGTCCACGTACCCGGGCCGCGCGTGCGGCCGCAAGTATGACCACCTTAAGCGGCCCTACGGCAGGTAGAAGGGGCGTACGCGCTCACGAATCCAGTCCGTGACCGGGTCCTCGGCGGCGTCCAGCAGGATCAACTGCACGGGCCACGGCGGCGGGACCCGGGTCAGGGCCCGGCCGAGGGCCTCCATCGGGGCGTTCTGCGTCCCGGGGTCCCATCCCACCAGCCGGACACCGACGAACAGCTGCGGCTCCCCGCCCTCGACGCTGGCCAGGCAGCGGTAGGCGGCCGTGACGGCGCCGGCCGCCCGGAACTCCTCCGCGGCGGCGGCCAGGAAGTCCACCGGGTCGTCCTGCCAGTCGGGCTCGTACAGCCGCACGCGGCCGCCGGACGCGGGCCCGTCCAGGGGGCCGCTTCCGATGCGGCACAGCTCCGCGACGGCGGGCGGGGGCAGGGGGACGCCGACGGCTCCCTCGGGGTTCACGGCGATGCCGAGCTGCGGGGGCAGGCCGCGGGCGAACTCGACGGCGGGGGCGACGGCGAAGTCCATGGCGGGGCCGGCGCAGTAGCGCAGCTGCGCCTCGGAGCTGTAGACCGGGACGTAGGCCGCCCCGGCGATGTCCATGGTCGGCAGGGACAGGCTCGCCGCGTCGGGCGCCCCGCCCGCGGGCAGCGGCACCCACACCCGGCTGCGCCCGAGCACCTCGAGGATCCGCGCCCCCGCGTCGGGCTGTCCCAGCGCCGCTCCGAGCACCTGCTCCAGTTCGTTCTCCGGCCAGCCGCTGCCCTGCATGTTCCCCTGCCTCCGTGTGGTCCCCGCCGCGTCTCCTGCCGAGGCTATCCGCTGCCGGGCCGCGGACCGCCCCCGGTCCCCCGGGGGGGCGCCGGGCCGCGGGGCCGCCTCAGCCGTGGAACGCGATCCGCGTCACCGCCGCGGCCGAGCGGCGGTCCAGGAGCGTCGCCGAGGCGCAGCCCGCGGGCGGGTGTCCGGCCTCCGCGTCGCGCAGCAGGCGGGCGACCGCGCCCCGGTGCCGGGAGAAGGCGTACGCCGACACGCGCCGGCCGCGGGCCGCCTGCCCGGAGAGGGCCTCCTCGGGGCTGCTGTCCAGGAACAGCAGGTGCAGCTCGCGGCCCCGGCGGCGGGCGGCCGCCGCGAGCAGGCCGCGCACCCAGCTCTGGGTGCCGCAGTCGTGGACGACCACCGAGGCGCCGGAGCGCAGGACGCGCCACAGCCCCCAGTAGTGGGCGGCGCGGACCAGAGGCCGGTAGGCGCCGTAGGGGAGGAACGCCGGCATCCGGCGCTCCCAGCGCTCGCGGGTGTCCTGGGAGTCGACGGACCCGCCCTCGGCGGCCGCCCGCTTGATCAGCGTGCTCTTGCCACCACCGGGCAGCCCGGACACGACGACGATGTCCCCGGCCGCGAAGCCGAGCCGCTGGGGCCCGCGCACCGCCGGGCCGCGCAGGTCCCGTACGGCGCCGGGGGCGGCCTCGGACGCCGCCCGGCGCACGCGCGGGCCGCGCTGGTCCGGCACCGCGTCCACGGTTCCCGTCGTCGTCGCCACTACTCCGAATCTCCGCACAGTGATCGCCTCCCCCGAATCGGGTCGCCAGGACCCTTGCCCACTGAGTGTAAAGAGACGGTAATCCGGGACGGGTGGTTCCGGTCCGGACCTCCGCGAACGCCGCGGTCTTTCGGGCCCGCCCGCCCGATCACGTGCACGGCGTGCAATGATGTGCGCCATCTGGACCAACTGCATACCGGCCGCTTGAATCCGCGCGGGAGAGTCCCGGCACGCCGCAAGGCCGTGCGCGGGCGCCGAAGGAGCAAGAACCTCCCTTGAATCTCTCAGGCCCCGTACCGCGTGGATGAGGCAGATCTGAAAAGCGAGCCGTGCCGCCGCCCGTGAGGCCGGGGCGCGCGCTCCACCCAAGGTGCAAGTCGGGAATCCCGCCGGATCGGAAGATCGGGGGAACTCTCGGCGAACCTCTCAGGTTCCGATGACAGATGGGGAGGAACGTCCTCGTCATGTCATGTCGATGCCCTGGGACCCGGGAGTCACACCCATGAGCTCTGCCCCCCGTCTGACCGCCCTCGATGCGCTGCACCGTTCCCTCGGTGCGACCATGACCGATTTCGCGGGCTGGGACATGCCGCTGCGGTACGCGAGCGAGCGCGACGAGCACAACGCCGTACGCACCAGGGCCGGTCTCTTCGACCTGTCCCACATGGGCGAGATCACCCTGACCGGCCCGGAGGCCGTCAAGGTCCTCGACTACGCGCTGGTCGGCAACATCTCCACCGTCGGCGTCGGCCGCGCCCGCTACACGCACATCTGCCAGGCGGACGGCGGCATCGTCGACGACCTGATCGTCTACCGGCTGGGCGAGACCGAGTTCATGGTCGTCGCCAACGCCTCCAACGCCCAGGTCGTCCTGGACGCGATCACCGAGCGCGCCGCCGGCTTCGACGCCGAGGTCCGCGACGACCGCGACGCGTACGCGCTGCTCGCCGTCCAGGGCCCGGAGTCCCCCGGCATCCTGAAGTCCCTGACCGATGCCGACCTGGACGGGCTGAAGTACTACGCCGGCCTGCCGGGCACCGTCGCGGGCGTGCCCGCGCTGATCGCCCGTACCGGTTACACCGGCGAGGACGGCTTCGAGCTGTTCGTCTCCCCCGAGCACGCCGTGGAGCTGTGGCAGGCCCTGACCAAGGCCGGCGAGGGCGTCGGCCTGGTCCCGGCCGGCCTGTCCTGCCGCGACACGCTGCGCCTGGAGGCGGGCATGCCGCTGTACGGGCACGAGCTGACGACCTCCCTCACCCCGTTCGACGCGGGTCTGGGCCGGGTCGTGAAGTTCGAGAAGGAGGGGGACTTCGTCGGCCGCGCCGCACTGGAGGCCGCCGCCGAGCGCGCCGCCTCGAACCCGCCGCGCAAGCTGGTCGGCCTGATCGCCGAGGGCCGCCGCGTCCCGCGCGCCGGTTTCCCGGTCGTCGTCGGCGGCGAGGTCGTCGGCGAGGTCACCTCGGGCGCCCCGTCCCCGACGCTGGGCAAGCCGATCGCGATGGCGTACGTGGACGCGGCGCACGCCGCGCCCGGCACCTCCGGCGTCGGCGTCGACATTCGCGGTACGCATGAGCCGTACGAGGTCGTGGCCCTGCCGTTCTACAAGCGGCGGAAGTAGTCCTTCTCCAGACCACAGCCGTACGGTCAGCCGTACGGCCCTGTCTCGGTACCCGAGACCGTTCGTTCCCACTCCCCCGCATCCAGGAGAATCAGGCCATGAGCAACCCCCAGCAGCTGCGTTACAGCAAGGAGCACGAGTGGCTGTCGGTCGCCGAGGACGGCGTCTCGACGGTCGGCATCACGGAGTTCGCGGCCAACGCGCTCGGTGACGTCGTCTACGCCCAGCTCCCCGAGGTGGGCGCCTCGGTCACCGCGGGCGAGACCTGTGGGGAGCTGGAGTCGACCAAGTCGGTCAGCGACCTGTACTCCCCCGTCTCCGGCGAGATCGTCGAGTTCAACCAGGACGTCGTGGACGACCCGGCGCTCGTGAACACCGCTCCGTTCGAGGGCGGCTGGCTGTTCAAGGTGCGCGTCGCGGAGGAGCCGGACGACCTGCTCTCCGCCGAGGAGTACGCCGCGCTCACCCACTCCGACAACTGACACCCCAGGGGATCTTGATGTCTGTGCTGAACACCCCGCTCCACGAGCTCGACCCGGACGTCGCCGCCGCCGTCGACGCCGAGCTCGTACGCCAGCAGTCGACCCTGGAAATGATCGCGTCGGAGAACTTCGCTCCGGTCGCCGTCATGGAGGCCCAGGGCTCGGTCCTGACCAACAAGTACGCCGAGGGCTACCCGGGCCGCCGCTACTACGGCGGCTGCGAGCACGTCGACGTGGTCGAGCAGATCGCGATCGACCGCGTCAAGGCGCTGTTCGGCGCCGAGGCCGCCAACGTCCAGCCGCACTCCGGTGCGCAGGCGAACGCCGCCGCGATGTTCGCGCTGATCAAGCCGGGCGACACGATCATGGGCCTGAACCTGGCCCACGGTGGTCACCTGACCCACGGCATGAAGATCAACTTCTCCGGCAAGCTCTACAACGTGGTCCCGTACCACGTCGACGAGACCGGCCAGGTGGACATGGCCGAGGTCGAGCGCCTCGCCAAGGAGTCCAAGCCGCAGCTGATCGTCGCGGGCTGGTCCGCCTACCCGCGCCACCTGGACTTCGCCGCCTTCCGCCGCATCGCGGACGAGGTCGGTGCGTACCTGATGGTCGACATGGCGCACTTCGCGGGCCTGGTCGCCGCGGGCCTGCACCCGAACCCGGTGCCGCACGCCCACGTCGTCACGACCACCACGCACAAGACTCTCGGCGGTCCCCGCGGCGGCGTCATCCTGTCGACGCAGGAGCTGGCCAAGAAGATCAACTCCGCGGTCTTCCCGGGCCAGCAGGGCGGCCCGCTGGAGCACGTGATCGCGGCCAAGGCCGTCTCCTTCAAGGTCGCGGCCTCGGAAGACTTCAAGGAGCGCCAGGTGCGCACCCTGGAGGGCGCGAAGATCATCGCCGAACGCCTGGTGCAGCCCGACGTCACCGAGGCCGGCGTGTCCGTCCTCTCCGGCGGCACGGACGTCCACCTGGTCCTGGTCGACCTGCGCAACTCCGAGCTGGACGGCCAGCAGGCCGAGGACCGGCTCCACGAGGTCGGCATCACGGTCAACCGGAACGCCATCCCGAACGACCCGCGGCCGCCGATGGTGACCTCGGGCCTGCGGATCGGCACGCCGGCCCTGGCCACGCGCGGCTTCGACGCCGCGGCCTTCACCGAGGTCGCCGAGATCATCGCCGCCGCGCTGAAGCCGGCGTACGACAGCGAGGACCTCAAGGCGCGCGTCTCCGCGCTCGCCGCGAAGTTCCCGCTGTACCCCTCGCTCTAGCACCACCCGGGAGCGATCCGGAAAGGCCCGGTCCTGCCTGTGCTCGCCTGCGCACAGGGCCGGGCCCTTCTCATGACCGGCCCCGGGCGGACGCGGCCCACGGCCCCGCAGGACCGCGTACGAGCGCGTGAACGGGCCCCCACCGGACGGTCACCCCTCCGGCCGGTCCGGCAGACGAATCGTTCATGTGTACGCGATACGCTCGTCTGCCGGACAAAATCCGCCCAATCGCACTTCTCCTGCCCCCTCCCACCCCACGAGCAGACAAGGGAGTCCGCCAGTGGCCATCTCCGTATTCGACCTCTTCTCCATCGGCATCGGCCCGTCCTCCTCCCACACGGTCGGTCCCATGCGGGCGGCCCGCATGTTCGTGACCCGGCTCAAGAAGGACGGCGTCCTCGCCCAGACCGCGTCCGTGCGCGCCGAACTGTTCGGCTCGCTCGGCGCGACCGGCCACGGCCACGGCACCCCCAAGGCGGTGCTCCTGGGCCTGGAGGGGCACTCCCCCCGCACGGTGAACGTGGAGACGGCCGACGCGGAGGTCGAGCGGATCCGGCAGTCGGGGCGGCTGCGCCTCCTCGGCTCGGAGATAGGCGATGCCCACGAGATCGCCTTCGACGCGCCGAACCAGCTGATCCTGCACCGCCGGCGCTCGCTGCCCTACCACGCGAACGGCATGACCCTCTTCGCGTACGACACCGCCGGCACCCCGCTGCTGGAGAAGACGTACTACTCGGTCGGCGGCGGCTTCGTCGTGGACGAGGACGCGGTCGGCGAGGACCGGATCAAGCTCGACGACACGGTCCTGAAGTACCCCTTCCGCTCCGGCGACGAGATGCTCCGCCTGGCGAACGAGACCGGCCTGTCGATCTCGTCCCTGATGCTGGAGAACGAGAAGGCCTGGCGCACCGAGGACGAGATCCGCGAGGGCCTCCTGGAGATCTGGCGCGTCATGCAGTCCTGCGTCGCGCGCGGCATGTCCCGCGAGGGCATCCTCCCGGGCGGCCTGCGGGTCAAGCGCCGGGCCGCCTCCACCGCGCGCCAGCTGCGCACCGAGGGCGACCCGATGCTGCACCGCAGCGAGTGGGCGACGATCTACGCGATGGCCGTCAACGAGGAGAACGCGGCCGGCGGGCGGGTCGTGACGGCCCCCACCAACGGCGCGGCCGGGGTCCTGCCGGCGGTCCTGCACTACTACATGAACTTCGTGCCGGGCGCGGACGAGGACGGCGTGGTCCGCTTCCTCCTCGCGGCGGGCGCGATCGGCATGCTGTTCAAGGAGAACGCGTCGATCTCCGGCGCCGAGGTCGGCTGCCAGGGCGAGGTCGGCTCGGCCTGCTCGATGGCGGCGGGCGCCCTGGCCGAGGTCATGGGCGGCACTCCGGAGCAGGTGGAGAACGCGGCCGAGATCGGCATGGAGCACAACCTGGGCCTGACCTGCGACCCGGTCGGCGGCCTCGTGCAGATCCCGTGCATCGAGCGCAACGGCATGGCCGCGGTCAAGGCGGTCACGGCGGCCAGGATGGCGCTGCGCGGCGACGGCACGCACAAGGTCTCCCTCGACAAGGTCATCAAGACCATGAAGGAGACGGGCGCGGACATGAAGGTCAAGTACAAGGAAACGGCCCGCGGCGGCCTGGCGGTCAACGTCATCGAGTGCTGAGCGGCGCCCGCCGGAACCGGCTTCCCGCCCTCCCGTACGAAGTCCCGCGCGCGGCCGTACGGGAACCCGGGCGCCCGGCGGGAAGTCGGGTCCAGCGGCCCTGCCGGACGGGACCTTCGGCACGGGGCGGCGGGCGGACGGTGGGCTAGTTTGCCCGGAGGGGGTTGCGAAACCCCCTCACGCCGACCGAGAGGGGCGCCCCCATGGCCACCACCGAACAGCGCGTCCTTCCGCTCCGGCTGGAGACCTCGCCCGTCTCCCTCCCGGTGCACGGGGCCTTCACGTACCGCTCCGACCGGCCGTACGAAGTCGCCGTGGACCTCCAGGGCGGCGGCGCCCATCTGGCGCGCTGGGTGTTCGCCCGCGACCTGCTGCTCGACGGGGAGACCTGCGCCACCGGCGAGGGCGACATACAGGTCTGGCCGCGCTGGAAGGGCACCGAGCCGCGGGTCTTCCTGGCCTTCAGCAACGGCGGGAAGAGCTGCGTGTTCTCCGCCCGCGCCAAGGACGTGCGCGGGCTGTGCCGCCGCCTGACCCAGCTGGTCCCGCGCGGCCTGGAGCACCGGCACTACGACCTGGACGCGGAGCTGGACGCGCTGCTGCCCGGCTGACACCCGGCCGCGGGAACCGCCGCCGTCCGGCAGGTGTCCTTGGCTGTGACAGCGCAGTCCCCGTCTCCGGAGAATCGGGGGACGTCATGAACGACGTCACGAACCACCCGCGTCCGCGTCCCACCCACCGTCCGCCGTTCGCGCGGCGCCGCCGCCGGCAGCTCGTGGCCCTGGCCACCGGCGCCCTGCTCACCGCCGGCCTCGCCCTCGCCGCACCGGCATCGGCCGCCCAGGCCGCCGCCCGCACCCAGACCCCGCTCGTCGTCAATGCCCGCTGGGGCGGTCACTGCACGTTCGACCGGGTCGTCATCGACCTCCAGGGGTACGTCCCCGGGGTCACCGTCACGCCCGTGCCCAAGCTGTACTACGACGGGTCCGGCAAGCCCGTGCCGCTGGCCGGGAAGTACTTCCTGGAAGTCCGCCTGAACCCCGCCGCCGGTCACGACGACGCGGGGCAGAACGTCTACCAGGGCCCGCGTCTGCAGAAGATCTACCTCAGCAAGCTCAAGGGCCTCGCCATGACCGGCGACTACGAGGGGTACGTGACCTTCGGCGCCGCCTTCGACACCAAGCCCGCCTACTCCACCAGCGTCCTGCACGCGCCCGAGCGGCTGGTGCTGGACATCGCGCACCCCAACGTGTGCTGACCGGGCCGGGGCCCGGGGGGCGGCGCCGCCGTCCCCGGGCCCCGTGCCTCAGCGGTGCTCGGGGTTGGGGAAGTCGAACCGGCAGCCCGCGTCCCACAGCGAGCGCTGGTTCCCGTGGGCCGGCATGCCGCCCGCCCGCTTGAGCAGGGCTGCCAGGTGCATCAGGTTCCAGGACATGAAGGCGGTGTTCCGGTTGGTGAAGTCGTTCTCGGGGCCGCCGGAGCCCGGGTCCAGGTAGGAGGGCCCGGGGCCGGCCTCGCCGATCCAGCCCGCGTCGGCCTGGGGCGGGATCGCGTAGCCCAGGTGCTGGAGGCTGTAGAGGACGTTCATGGCGCAGTGCTTGACGCCGTCCTCGTTGCCGGTGATCAGCGCGCCGCCGACGCGCCCGTAGTACGCGTACTGGCCCTTCTCGTTCAGCAGGGAGGAGCAGGCGTAGAGCCGCTCGATGACCCGCTTCATCACGGAGCTGTTGTCACCGAGCCAGATCGGCCCGCACAGCACGAGGATGTCGGCGTCCATGATCCGGCTGTAGAGGACCGGCCACTGGTCGCTCTCCCAGCCGTGCTCGGTCATGTCCGGCCAGACGCCGGTCGCGATGTCGTGGTCGACGGCGCGGATGACCGAGGTCCGGGCGCCGGCCGCCTCCATGACCGCGCGGCTCCGGGCGATCAGGCCGTCGGTGTTGCTGGCCTCGGGTGATCGCTTGAGCGTGCAGTTCACGTAGACGGCGGACAGGCCCGAGTAGTCGGGCGGGGTCGGGGTTTCATCATCGGCAGGCACGCTCCCACCCTGTCCGGGCCCCGGCCGGAGCGCCAGCGGACGGCGCCCGCGAGGGGCGGGTTGTGACCGGTCCGCGCGGCCGACTAGGGTCATCGGGCCTTGGTGTTCGGGAAACCGGTGAAAAACCGGTGCGGCCCTCGCCACTGTGATCGGGAAGTCCGGCTCCACTCCTACGGGAAGCCACTGGGCGTCGTGCGGGTGACCGCTCGGCCCCGGGAAGGCGGAGCCCGGGCATCAGCACCCGTGAGCCAGGAGACCGGCCGAGGCGCGTCGTCCATCCACGAGGTGCTGGAGAGGTCTCTACTCATGCATATAGCCGAGGGGTTTCTGCCCCCCTTGCACGCGGTCGCCTGGGGCGCCGCGTCCGCTCCCTTTGTCGTACACGGGGTCCGCGCCCTGACCCGCGAGGTCAAGGCCAACCCGGAGAGCACGCTGCTGCTCGGTGCGGCCGGAGCGTTCACGTTCGTCCTGTCCGCCCTGAAGATCCCCTCGGTGACGGGCAGCTGCTCGCACCCCACCGGAACGGGGCTCGGAGCGATCCTCTTCCGGCCGCCGGTCATGGCGGTGCTGGGGACGATCACCCTGCTGTTCCAGGCGCTGCTGCTGGCGCACGGCGGGCTCACCACCCTCGGCGCGAACGTCTTCTCGATGGCCATCGCCGGACCCTGGGCCGGGTACGCCGTCTACCGCCTGCTGCGCGGGACCGGCGCGCCGCTGATGGTCGCCGTGTTCTCCGGTGCCTTCTTCGCCGACCTGGTCACCTACTGCGTCACCTCCGTCCAGCTGGCGCTGGCCTTCCCCGACCAGGCCACCGGCTTCACCGGCTCGCTGGTGAAGTTCGGTGAGATCTTCGCGCTGACGCAGATCCCGCTCGCGGTAAGCGAGGGCCTGCTGACCGTGCTCGTCGTACGGCTGCTGATGCAGTCCAGCAAGTCGGACCTGATCCGGCTCGGCGTCGCGAAGCTCACGTCCGGCAAGACCAAGCGGGAGGCGACGGTCTGATGAGCCGGAACGCGAAGATCAACACCCTGCTGCTGCTCCTGGTCGCGGCGCTGGCCGTGCTCCCGCTCGCGCTGGGACTGGGCGAGGGCAAGGAAGAGCCGTTCGCGGGCGCCGACGCGCAGGCGGAGACGGCCATCACCGAGCTGAAGCCGGACTACGAGCCGTGGTTCACGCCGCTGTACGAACCCCCTTCCGGGGAGATCGAGTCGGCGCTGTTCGCCCTGCAGGCGGCGCTCGGCGCGGGCGTGCTCGCGTACTACTTCGGGGTCCGCAAGGGGCGCCGCCAGGGTGCCGCCGCGGCGGGCGCCACCGGCGCCACCGCGCCCGACGCCTCCGCGCAGTCGTAGGCGGTGCTGCCGATCGACGCGGCGGCGCACGGCAGCCGCTGGCGCCGCCGCCATCCGCTGGAGAAGGCGGTGCTCGGGGTGGGCCTGACGGTCACGGCGGTGTGCCTGCCGCCGTGGCCCGGCGGGCCGCTGGTCGCCGCGGCGACCCTCGCCCTGCTGCTGGGCCCCGCCGGGGTGGCGGGGCGGCAGCTGTGGCGGGCGTTCCGGATCCCGCTGGGCTTCTGCTTCACCGGGGCGCTGCCGCTGCTGTTCTCCGTGGGCGGCCCGGCGGGGTTCGTCGCGCTGGCCCCCGACGGCCCCCGGCACGCGGGCGAACTGCTGCTGCGGACCTCCGCGGCCTCCCTGGGGGTGCTGCTGTTCGCCTTCACCACCCCCGTCTCGGACCTGCTGCCGCGGCTGGTCCGGGCCGGGGTGCCGGCCCCGGTCGTGGACGTGGCCCTGGTCATGTACCGGATCGGTTTCCTGCTGCTCGACTCCCTGGCCCGCGTACGCCAGGCCCAGGCGGCCCGCCTCGGCAACACCGGGCGGGCGGCGGCGTGGCGTTCGGTCGCCGGGCTCGCCGCGACCTCGTTCGTCCGGGCCTTCGACCGCGCGGCGCGGCTCCAGTCGGGGCTGGCCGGGCGCGGCTACGACGGCACGCTGCGCGTGCTGGTGCCCGAGACGGCGCTGTCCCGGCGGTTCCTGGCCGGGACGGCCGCCCTGCTCGCCTCCCTGGTCGCCCTGACCCTCGTACTGAAGGAGCTGTACCTGTGAAGCCGCTGGTGGAACTGGCCGGCGCGGGCTACGCCTACGAGGACGGCCCCGAGGTGCTGTCCGGCGTGGACTTCGCGATCCCCGAGGGCCGCGCCCTGGTGCTGCTGGGGCGCAACGGCAGCGGCAAGACCACGCTGATGCGCCTGCTGAGCGGGGGCCTGCGGCCGGGCTCGGGCGCGCTGCTGCTCGACGGTGCGGAGGTAGGTCACGGCCGCGCCGGGCTGACCCGGCTGCGGACGTCGGTCCAGCTGGTGGTGCAGGACCCGGACGACCAGCTGTTCGCGGCCTCCGTGGAGCAGGACGTGTCGTTCGGTCCGATGAACCTCGGTCTGCCGGAGCCCGAGGTCCGCGCCCGGGTGGGCGCGGCGCTGGCGGCCCTGGACATCACGGCGTTGCGGGACCGCCCGACGCACCTGCTCTCGTACGGGCAGCGCAAGCGGGCGGCCATCGCGGGGGCGGTGGCGATGGCGCCGCGCGTCCTGATCCTGGACGAGCCGACGGCCGGGCTGGACCCGGACGGGCAGCAGCGGCTGCTGGACGTCCTGGCGGGGCTGCGGGCCGCGGGCACCACCGTGGTGATGGCCACCCACGACGTGGAGCTGGCGGTCCGCTGGGCCGACGACGCGGCGGTCCTGACCCCGGCGGGCATCCGCACGGGTCCGGCGCCGGTGCTCCTCTCGGATCCGGAGCTGCTGAAGTCGGCGGGGCTGCGCCCGGCCTGGTCCCCGGCGGTGACGGCGTTCCTGCGCGCGCACGGCCTGCTCGGCGCGGACTCCCCCGGCCCGCGGGTCCCGGAGGAGCTGGCCGGCTGGCCGGCCGCCGGCGGGGTCCGCCCGGGGGCGTGACGGCACCGGGGCAAACCTAGGATGACGCCATGTCCCTGCCGCACGCCATCCTCACCGCCCTGCTCGAGAAGCCCTCGTCGGGGCTGGAGCTGACCCGGCGCTTCGACAGGTCGATCGGGTACTTCTGGTCGGCGACGCACCAGCAGATCTACCGCGAGCTGGGCCGGCTGGAGGAGTCCGGGCTGATCCGGGAGCTGCCCAGCGAGGTGCCCGTACGGGGGAAGAAGAAGGAATACGAGGTGCTGCCCGCCGGCGGCGCGGAGCTGGCGCGGTGGGTCCGCGAGAGCCAGGACCCGAAGCCGGTGCGCGACCCCCTGCTGCTGCGGATCCGCGCGGCGGGGGTCGTCGGGCCGCAGGGGCTCGGCCCCGAACTGCGGCGCCATCTGGAGCTGCACCGGCGGCAGTTGGAGCAGTACGGGGCCATCGAGGAGAAGGACTTCCCGCCGGGGCGGGACGCGGTGCAGGACCGGCTGCGCCGGCTCGTCCTGCACGGCGGGATCGCCCTGGAGACGTTCTGGCTGACCTGGCTGGAGGAGGCGCTGGCCGAGGTCGGGGACATGGAGGGCTCCCCCGGCCCCGGGAACTGACGACGCCCCGGCCCCGGCAGGCGGGGCGGGGGCGCGCGGCGGGCTACTTGTTCAGGGAGGCCCAGAACTCGTCGAAGCTCAGCAGGCCGTCGCGGTTCGCGTCCTTGGAGGCGAGCACGGCGTCGGCGACCGCGCCGGTGACGTACGCGTCGCCCATCGCCCTCATGGCGGCGCTGTACTCGTCGGCCGTGACGAATCCGTCACCGTTCACGTCGAACTTGTCGAACGTCGCCCGTGCGCTCTCGATGTCGGCCACTGGGTCCACCCCTTCTTCGTGCTTGTTGACCGGCTCAGGGTAGCCGCCCCTCGCAGGCGCCTTCGCCGGGGGTCCCGTTCGAGCGGCAGAAAGATATCCAAATTACTCTTCCGTCATACGGAAGTGAGAATTCCAGCCAAGAAATCCGGCCCGCTCTTGTCACGCTCCGGGATCACGGCATAACGTACTGACATTGCCGCCACACCGGGAGCGCAGGGCTCCCAGGGACAAGCGGCAACAAGGGCGATCACACAGGTGACGATCACAGCTGACGCATCATTCGAAGTTCTGCCCTTCACCCGCACCTGCCGCCATATCTGGGAAGACGGCGACCATGTGCTCATCGGAGTGAGTCCGGGAAACAGCTACTTCAGCTCCGAGCGCATCACCCATCTCGCCCAGTGGGCCACGGCCCGCTTCGCACAGGTCGACTTCGTCTACGCAGACCTGCACGTCGACCGCATGTTCGCCGCCTTCGGCTATACGAGGGACCATGCGGAGAAGCGCGCCGCGAAGGAAATCAAGGCGGTCCGGCGACGGATTCTCAAGGGCGTGGAGGAATCAGGACCTCCGCAAGTCGAAATCCGTGTGCGGGCACTTTCCGAGTTCCAGTCGAACCCCGTGTACCAACTCCTGCACCGGCGCGTCCTGCATTTCCTGGAGACCGACGACGAATTCCGCAAGGGCTGCGAGAAGATGGCCCTTCACTTCATCGGCTCCAAGTTGCCGGAAGGTGAATCGATCACGGACGCACAGTTGCAGGTCTGTTTCGATTACATGGCCGCCGAGCTGCCGTTCTTCGTGGACACCCCGAGCATTCTCGACGTGCCGTCCTCGGTGGCGGCCTACCACGTCAAGATGCCGCTGACCGACGTCCTCTTCGCCCGCGGCGGGGGCCTGCGCGCGACCCGCAACCAGGCGTACGCCGTCGTACGCCCCGAGGCCGCGGCCGTCGCGGGCCCGGCGCCGCAGCACACCGCGCCCCCGCACACCGCGGCGCGGAACACCGCACCGCAGCACACCGCACCGACCGAGAGGACCACCGATGAGCGTCGAGCAGCTTGAGGGCCAGGAGAGCCGGGAGCACGAGCCGCTCCTCGACTTCCCGCTCTCACGGCGCGGTGACGTGCTCCCCGAGGAGTGCGCGTGGCTGCGCGAGAAGGCTCCCGTCGCCAGGGTCCGCACCCTCACCGGGGACCCGGCCTGGCTGGTGAGCAGCTACGCGCTGGCCAAGCAGGTGCTGGAGGACGAGAGGTTCAGCCTCAAGGACACGGCCAACGCCGGCGTCCCGCGCCAGTACGCGCTGACGATCCCGCCCGAGGTCGTCAACAACATGGGCAACATCAACAGCGCGGGCCTGCGCAACGCCGTGATGAAGGCGCTCAACCCGCGCCAGAAGGGGCTCCAGGAACGGCTGCGCGCCACGGCCGGCGAGCTGGTCGACCAGTTGCTGGCCGAGGGCGGCCCGGCCGACCTCCGAGCGGGGTTCGCCGACCCCTTCTCGGCGGCGCTGCACGCCATGGTGCTCGGGGTGCCCTTCGAGGACTGGCGCCGGCTGATGTCGGGGCTGGACGTCGCGTTCATGACCGCGCGCGAACCGTTCGCCGACTCGGCGCTCAACTGGTACAAGGACGTCGGCTACTTCGCCGGACAGCTGAAGGTCCAGCTCGCGCTGCCGGCCGAGGAGCGTACGGGGCTCCTCGGCCGGTTCGCCGATCTGAAGGAGGCGGACCCGGAGTCGGCCCACCTGACCGACGAGATGTTCGCGACCGTCGCCGTCTCGCTCTTCGGGGCGGGCGCGGTCTCCACCTCCGCCTTCCTGGTGCTCGCGGTCCTCGCGCTGCTCCAGCGGCCCGAGCTGATCGGGTACCTGCGCGCGCACCCCGAGCGGCTGGGCGGGGCCGTGGACGAACTGCTGCGCTGGAACCTGTCGGTCGGTGACGGCCTGCCGCGCCTGGCGACGGCCGACGTACAGGTCGGCGACGTCCTGGTGAAGGAGGGCGAGCTGGTGCTCGTCCTGCTGGAGGGCGCCAACTTCGATCCGGCGGCCTTCGAGAACCCGGACGTGCTGGACCTGGAGCGCGAGAGCGCGAACCCCCACCTCGCCTTCGGCGCGGGCCGGCACTTCTGCCCGGCCTCCGCGCTGGGCCGGGCGCACGCCGAGATCGCGCTGGAGGTGCTGGTCGAGCGGCTGCCCGGGCTGCGCCTCGCGGTGCCGGCGGAGAACCTCGTCTGGCGTACGGGCTTCATCAAGCGGCTGCCCGAGCGACTGCCGGTCGCCTGGTAGCAAAGCGCCGCCCGTCGGCGGACGGGCGGACGGACGGCGGTGTCCCGGGAGCTGTGCGAGCCCCCGGGGCGCCGCCGCGCCCGCACGTGGGGGCCGGGGTGGCCGGCTCAGCGGAAGATGCCGGTGTGGCCGAGCGAGTAGCGGCCGGGCTGCGGGTACACGGCGAGCCCGTGCGGGCCGCCGCCGACCGGGATGCGGGCGAGCTGCCTGCCGGTCACGGTGTCGATCGCGTACACCTCGGAGTCGTAGCGGCCCGACAGCCACAGCACCTTGCCGTCGGCGGAGACGCCGCCCATGTCGGGGCTGCCTCCGTCGGGGAGCTCCCACTTCTTGGTCAGCTTGTTCTGCGGGAAGTCGAACACCGAGATGGTCCCCTCGCCGCGGTTGGGGATGTACATCTCCTTGGAGTCACGGCTGATGTACAGGCCGTGGCAGCCCTTTCCGGTGGGCAGCAGCTTCGGCGTCTCGAACGTGTCCCCGCTGAGCACCCAGACGCCGTGCGCCATCATGTCCGCGACGTAGAAGGTCTTTCCGTCCGGCGAGACCTTGACGTCCTGCGGCATCGCGCCCTCGAAGGGCAGTTTCTGCTGGGCGATGACCTCCATCTTCTCCGTGTCGACCTTGAGGAGTTCGCCGGAGAACTCGCAACTCACGATGAAGTAGCGGCCGTCCGCGGAGAAGTCCGCGTGATTGACGCCGAAACAGGTCACGGGGACGGTTTTCACGCGGTCCATCGTGTGCGGATCGCGGAAGACCAGCTCTTTGTCCATCGAGGCCATGACGATCGCGTACTTGCCGTTCGGCGTGAAGTAGAGGTTGTACGGATCGTGCACCTCGACCGGCTTTCCGGCCTCGCCCGTGGCGGGGTTGATCGGGGTGAGCGTGTGGCCCCGGTTGTTGTTGACCCAGAGGGTCTTCATGTCCCAGGACGGGACCACGTGCTGCGGCTGGACACCGACCGGAATGGTGTCGATGACCTGGTACGTCGCCGGGTCGATGACGGACACCGTGTTGGAGTTGGTGTTCGGCACGTAGACGCGGGACGGGAAGTCCTTGACCACCGGGGAGAGCTTGCCCGGCCGGTCCGCCGCGTAGACGTCGTTCGGGTCGAGGACCGGGGGCATGCCGGGCAGGCCCGGCGGGGCGGCCGGGACGGCTTTGGCGGGTTTGGCCGGGCCCTTGGAGCCGAGGGCCTCGGCGGGCCCCTTCTCGGCGGACCCGCAGCCGGCGAGGGCGGCGAGAACCAGACCGGCCAGCAGCACGGTGGCCTTCCGGGGAAGGCGGATGGTGGTCATGGGGTCAGCAGCTCCGTGGTGGTCACCGCGCGCAGCGTGCGGCGCGCGAGTTCTTCGAGGAGGGGCGGCATCGCGGCGACCGTGTCCGCGTAGCCGAAGTGCAGGCTCACCACCGATCCGCCGTGGATCGTCCCGGTGACGTTGCGGATGACGGCCGCGGCGCCGGGTGAGGTGAAGTCGAGGGAGTCCACGTCGTACGACAGGACGTGGGGGTAGCCGGCCCGCTGGGCCAGCTTCTGGACGAGCGGGGTGGCGTACTGGGTCTGGGAGGGACGGAACCAGGTGCCGATCGAGCCGGTGAGCCGCTTGAGGCGCTGGGCGCAGCCGGTGATCTCGGCGTACGCCTCCGCCTCGGCCATGTCGTTGATCGCGAGGTGGCGCTGGGTGTGGTTGCCGAGTTCGTGGCCTCCGTCCAGGATCCGGCGGGCCATGTCCGGGTGGGCGTCGAGCCAGCCGCCGATCGCCAGTACGGTGACCCGCGCGCCGGCGCGTTCCGCCTCGGCCAGCACCGCCCGGCCGGTGGCCGGGTCCCCGTTCCCGTGGAAGGTGAGGGCGACCCGGGGGCGGTCGCGGGGGCCGTGGCCGATCTCGACGGGCGAGCCCGCGAACCGGCGCGGGGCGGCGGCGGCGCCGGCCGGGCGGGCGGGCTTGGCGGGCCCCGGGGGCGGGGGCTGGACGGCGGGCGCGGCGGCGGGGCGGTCCGGTCCGCAGGCGGTGGCGAGTCCGGCCACCGCGGCTCCGACCGCCCCGAGACCGGCCGCGCGCAGGGCCGCGCGGCGGCCCGGATGTGAGATCACTTGCCCATTTAAGGGGTGCATGACCCGTAAGGTAATGATTGACCCAATTCGAGACGTTCACCCGACCGGGTACACACGGGACCCTGTCCGCTATTCGATCAACGATTCACCCAGAGCGGTCGATGCTTATTCACACATTACGAGGTGAGTGGCCCACCTCACCTAAGATTTAGCTAGAAAGTCTTACTATTTGCACACTTATGTCCGAGTAGGGACTTTTGGCGTTTGGGCCCTCGTCTGCCATAGTCGGAATCACGGCTTCCCGTTGACCCGAGCGAAGTCTCGACGCCGAGGATCACACCCCCTTCGATCCTCGGCGCACCCATGAAGCCCCCCACGCCCACCATGGCGAGCCGGGGGCTTCGGGCGTTCTAGCGGTCGGCCACCCGCATCTCGAACCAGGTGATCTTCCCGCGGGGCAGCAGGTCCGCGCCCCAGCGGTCGGCGAGCTTGTCGACGAGGAACAGCCCGCGGCCGGTGATGTCCAGCTCGTGCACCGGCATCAGGCAGGGCAGCCCGCGCGAGGGGTCGCGCACCTCCACCCGGATCCAGCCGCGCCGGCGCACCATGCGTAAGCCGAAGGAGCGCGCCCCGGTGTGCCGGACCGCGTTGCCGACGAGTTCCGAGACCAGCAGGACGGCGTGCTCGGCGATCTGCGGCGAGAGTCCCCACATGCGGATCACCACGCACTGGGTCAGCCGTCGGGCCGCGCCCGCGGATTGCGGCATGGACGGCAGCGTCACTTCCGCCTCGGCCGGATTCCCGTGCGACTCCAGTGCCCTGAGGCCCTGTTCGTCCTCGAGCGCCGCCGTGAGCCGCACGGCCGAAGCGCTGCCGCGCTGCCGCGGCTGTTCCACACCCTCCAGGCCCGCCATGCCCCCATGATGGACGGCCGGCCTCCCCCTCCGGGCCGTTCCACAGGAATACACCCCCCGGAATAGTGGATTCCGAAGGGGCGTCCTGTCATATGCAGTTGGCAAGCGGAGTCCTCTGGAACCCCCTCTGAACTGTGATGACGCATCACACAGGAGTGATCACAGGGAGTGGATCACTCATTCCCCTTAAGGCTGCCTTAAGTCCTGGCTAATCCACTCACAAGGAGGACCGGACGGATTCGCTCAGACGAACTTCGCCTTGCCCGGGCCCTCTTCGACGAAGCTGCGCATGCCGCGCTCGCGGTCCTCGGTGGCGAACAGGCCCGCGAACCAGGTGCGTTCGATGGTCAGGCCGGTGTCGATGTCGGCCTCCAGACCCGCGTCCACGCACTCCTTGGCGGCGCGCAGCGCGAGGGCCGGGCCCCGCGCCAGCCTGGCCGCCCAGGCGTGCGCCTGCTCGTACACCTCGGCGGCGGGGACGACCCGGTCGACCAGACCCAGGGAGAGCGCCTCGTCCGCCTTGACCATCCGGCCGGTGAAGATCAGGTCCTTGGCCTTCGACGGGCCGACGAGCCGGGACAGCCGCTGGGTGCCGCCGGCGCCGGGGATCAGGCCGAGCAGGATCTCGGGCTGGCCGAGCTTGGCGTTGTCGGCGGCGATCCGGTAGTCGGCGCAGAGCGCCAGCTCGCAACCGCCGCCCAGCGCGTAGCCGGTGACGGCCGCGACGACCGGCTTGGGGATCCGGGCCACCGCGGTGAAGGCGTCCTGGAGCCCCCGGGACCGGGCGACCATCGCCGCGTGGTCCATCGTCTGCATCTCCTTGATGTCCGCGCCCGCCGCGAACACCTTCTCGCCGCCGTAGAGGATGACCGCGCGGACGTCGGCGCGGTCGGTGGCCTCCAGCGCGAGTTCGCGCAGCCGGTCCTGGGTGGCGATGTCCAGGGCGTTCATGGGCGGCCGGTCCAGGCGGAGGGTGCCGACGCCTTCGGAGACTTCGAGAGAGAGGGTCATACGGGCCAGGTTAGCGGCGGTTAACGGGAAGCGGCCCGGTGCTGTGGGTCACAGCACCGGGCCGCCCGGGACTACCTGGAGCGCGCGGCGCGCGCCGCTCGGGCTCCTACTTGATCCACTCCGCCCAGTCCATGTTCCAGCCGTTGAGGCCGTTGTCCGAGGCGATCTTCTTGTCCTTGGAGTTCTTCACGACGACCACGTCGCCGATCAGCGACTCGTTGAAGAACCAGGCGGCGGGCTGGTTGCCGTCTCCGGCGCCGCGGACGTCCTTCAGTCCGATGCAGCCGTGGCTGACGTTCTCCGAGCCGAAGGTGCCGGACGAGGCCCAGTAGTTGCCGTGGACGAAGGTGCCCGAGTTCGACAACCGCATCGCGTGCGGGACGTCGGAGATGTCGTACTCGCCGCCGAAGCCGACGGTGGCGCCGTTCATCCGGGTCACCTTGTACTTCTCGCTGATGACCATCTGACCGTTGTACGTGGTGGTCGAGGGCGCGCCCGCGGTGATCGGGACGTTCTTGAGGACCTGCCCGTCGCGGACGACCTCCATGGTGTGCGCGCTCGCGTCGACCGTGGAGACCTGCGAGCGGCCGACCTTGAAGGTGACCGTACGGGTCTGCTTGCCGTAGACGCCCGGCCGGCCTTCGACTCCGTCGAGGGCGAGCTTCACCGTGACCGTCGTGCCCGCGGCCCAGTACTTCTCGGGGCGGAAGTCGAGGCGGTCGTTGCCGAACCAGTGGCCCTCGATCGGCACGGACGGCTCGGCCGTCACGGTGACGGCCTTCTCGACGGCCTCGGGGTTGGTGATCCCGCGGGAGAAGTTGATCGACACCGGCATGCCCACGCCGACGGTCGAGCCGTCCTCGGGCGTGTACTGGCCGATGAAGGTGTTCGCCGGGGTCAGGGTGGTGAAGGTGGTGTCCTTGGCGGACTCGCGGCCCGCCTCGTCCTTGGCCACCGCGTGCACCTTGTACTCGGTCGCGGAGGCCAGGTGGCGGCTCGGCTCCCAGCTCGCGCCGTCCGCGCCGACCGTGCCGTCCACCGCGTTGCCCTTGGTGTCGGCGACCGTCACCGTGGCGAGCTTGCCGCCCGCGCTGGTTATCTTCAGGACGCCGCTGGTGGCGACTTCCTTGGCCCCGTCGTCCGGCTTGACCGTCACCACGGCCTTGGACGCCTCGGTCCCCGTCTTCGCTCCGCCAGCGCTGTTGTCGTCACCGCTCCCGCCGGCGCCGCCGGTGCCCCCGCTGCACGCGGTGGTGAACAGCAGGGCCGCCCCCAGCAGAAGGGCCGGCAGGCCGGTGCGGGCGCGGCCGCGTATCGGCTGCAGGTTCACTCGTGTTCTCCCCATGTCCCCCGCGCACGGGCAGTCGCGCGCTTGTCGACAGGTAATCACACGGGGCAATCACGAAAAGCCACGGTCTTGTCACCGTTCCGTCCCAAGTGCCGGAAGGACCCGGCTTGGTACGGGACGGCAACGGGCGGGCCGCGGCGGTCAGTCGTCGGTGCCCGGCTTGGTGCCCCAGACGTAGACCGCGTCGCCCTCGCCGAGCAGGTCCCACAGGCGCTCCGCGTCGGGCACGGAGAGGTTGACGCAGCCGGCCGAACCGCCGTGGGCGTACAGGTCGCCGGGACGGCCGTGCAGCGCCTGGCCCCCGTCGAAGAACTGGGCGTAGGGCATGGGGGCGTCGTCGTAGAGCGTGGACGTGTGGTCGATGCTGCGCCAGTACACCTCGTGCCAGCCGGGACGGGTCTCCTGGTCGTCGCGGCCGGTGCGGATGGGCACGGGGGCGAAGACCACCCGCTCGCCCCGCTGCACCCACAGCAACTGGCGCGCCATGTCGACACACGTCACCCGGTGCGCGCGGACCGGGCAGTCGCCGGCGGCGTTGGGGGCCTTCCGGGCCGCGACGGCGGTCATCACGCGGTAGGTGGCCAGTGACGGGTAGCCGTCGGCGGGCCGTACGCCGTTGGCCCGCTGGAAGGTACGGACGGCCGCGCAGTCGGCCGGGGACTGCACCCCGTCGGCGGGCCGGCCCAGATGGGCCTCCAGCTCGCGCTGGTACGGGCCGGTCCCCGCGGTGCAGGGCTCCCGCGGGGCCGCGGCGGCCGGGGGTGCCAGGGCCGCGCAGGCCGTCAGGGCGAGCAGCGCGGCCGGGACCACGGCGGTCCGGCGGAGCCCCGGGGCCGCCGTGGGCGGGCGCGCCGGGGGGCGGCGGGATCCGGGAGCGGCCCCCGCCGGCCGTGGGGCCGTGGCCGCCGCGCTCCTCGCGCCTGACGGGTCGCCTGCGGTCATAGGGGCCTCCTCGGGCCCGCCGGCCGGGCCGCCGGGGCCCAGCCAACCCGACGGGGAGGGCAAGCGCCCTGCGGGTGCGCCGGCGGGGTGAGGTGCTCACTCCACCGGCGCACCCGGACGGGACTCCGGGTCAGGCGTGCGGGCCGTGGCCGTGCTCGCGGCCCTCGCCCCTGCCGTCCTTGCCGTCCTTGCCCTTGCCGTGCTCGTCGCGCTTGTTCTGGACCGTGACCACGAGCCGCCCGCCCGGGGTGCGCCCGTCCAGCACCAGCGGGCCGGTCACCCGGTCGCGGGGCAGGACGTAGCCCTCGGGCACGTCCGTCTCCAGCAGGTAGTACGAGCCCGCTTCCAGCCCGGTGAAGTCGCAGGCGCCGGTCCGGTCGGTGGCGCAGCCGGGCCTGGCCAGGCGGTCGGCGTTGATGCCCCGGGTCTGGAGGCCCCTGATGCCGTTGGTCTCCTTCCAGACCTCGAAGACCGCGCCGCGCAGCGGCCGCTTGGTCTTCGCGTCCTTCTTCAGGACCTGGACCGAGCCCTCGTACACCGGCGGCACCGGGGTCCGGGCGTTGGACACCGTCAGGGCCAGGCCGCCTGCCACGTCGTCCTGGTCCAGGGTGAACGCGGTGACCGGGTTCACCGGCAGGTCGTAGCCGGCGGGGACGGCCGTCTCCCGCCAGTAGTACGTCTCGCCGATCGGCAGCTCCACGGTGCAGGTGCCCCGGGCATCGGTCGTGCACGTGCCGGCGGCCAGCTGGAAGTCCGCGTCCGGGCCGGCCGTCTGCAGGCCGTCGCGGCCGTTCTCCTCACGCCACAGCTCGAAGCGGGCTCCGGCCAGCGGGAGTCCGGTCTCCCGGTCGGTCTTGCGGAGCACGACGCTCGCGCCGGGTACGGGGATCCGCTGGTTGTCGGCGGTGACCCGGACGCCGGCCGCGGCGTTCTGCTCGGTCAGGGTGAGCTGGTGGACCGGGTCGGCGGGCAGCGCGTAGCCGTCGGGGGCGGCGGTCTCGCGCCAGTAGTAGGTGCCGGGTTCGGCCCGCTGTTCGCAGACGCCGTTGCGCGGGGTGGTGCACTCGGTGACCTCGGTGTCCGGGGTCGGGCCGGTGGTCTGCAGGCCCTCGGTGCCGTTGGACTCCTTCCACAGCTCGAAGACGGCGCCCGCCAGCGGCGTACCCGTCTCGTCGCGCTTGAGGACGGAGACCAGGCCCGTGGTCACGGGCGGCTGCCCGCAGGTGGGGAGGTCGCCGGTGAAGGGGTAGGCGTGGAACTCCTGGCCTCCGCCGCCGCCGGGCTCGCTGGTGTGCGTGACCGAGCCGGTGGTGAAGAACCGGCCGTTGATCCCGGGCAGCCGGACGTTGGTCTGCGACGTCTGCTCACCCATCAGGAAACTGCCCTGGAACTGGCCGGTGCCGTTCAGGTCGACCGTCGTGGCGTCCGGGAAGTTCCACAGCAGCCGCTCGCGGTAGGCGTTGAGCGGGTCGTCGTCGGTGATGCCCCCGCTGTAGGTGTTGATCGTCCGGTTGGTGCCGAGGACGTTGACCAGGATCGTCGCGCCCGCCGGGATCTGCTCGAAGGTGATCCCCTGCTGGCTGCCCCGGTTGCCGACCAGGTCGGCGTCGACGTTGAAGACCTGGAGCGCGGAGGTGCCGTCGCCGCGGAAGACCGTCGCGAAACCGCTGTTGGTGGCGGTGCCGGTCGCCGTGCGGGGCTGGCCGTCGACGCGGGCGTAGCACTCGCTGGCGGCGCTGAGCTGGTCGCGCAGGGCGGTGTACGGGGCGACGGCGGCGGGGTCCGGGCGCAGGGTGCCGGTCACGGTTCCCGTGACGGTCCCGGCGTGGCGGACCACTCCACCGTCGGCGATCAGCCGCTCGCCGGCGGCGACGGTGATGTTCCCGCCGGTGGTGAGGAAGTCCGCCCCGTCCGGCGGCGGCACCAGCGATCCGGCGCCCACGATGCCGACGTTGTAGCGGCTGTCCGCGCCCGTCGTCTTGTCCTGGTCGAAAGCGCCGAGGACGACGAGGCGGCCCTCGGCCTCCGAGGCCCGCTCGCGGACGCGGAAGTCGCCGCCGACGAAGATGTTGATGCCGTTGTCCCGGCCGACGGGGATGCCGTTGCTGCCGATGGGCGGGAACGGGTTCGGGCAGGGAGCCGGGGGCGCCGGCACGCACGGCCCGAGCCCGCCCGGCAGCAGCGCCCGCGGGGCGGCCGCCGGCCTGTCTGCGCCGGGGCCCGCCGCGAGAGCGGTGGGCGCCCCGGCCGCCAGTACGGCGCCGATCGCCACCCCGAGGGTCCAGTTCCTAGCTGACATGACGCTCCGTCCCTTACCTGCCACCTGGGCTGATGTGCCCTGACAGGCTGGAGGGGGGCGGTCGGCGGGGGCCGGGAGACACTCGTCCGCTACGGCATTCTGATCACACGAATCACCCGTATGGGGCACCGTGTGGGCCGCCGTACGGAGCCGGAGCCCGGACCGGGGGCCTGACCGGGGCCCTGACCGGGGGCCCTGGCTGCGGCGTCGCGCGCGGTGCCCGGGCTCAGACGCGGGCGGAGCCGGCCACCCAGTCCGCCCAGGACATGTTCCAGCCGCCCAGCCCGTTGTTCGCGGCGACGACCTTGTCCTGCGAGTTCACGACCTCGACGACGTCTCCGACCAGCGTCCGGTCGAAGAACCAGCCCGCCGGGGTGTCCGAGCCGCCGCCCTTGTCGTCGCGCAGGCCCACGCAGCCGTGGCTCATGTTGCTGCTGCCGAACGTGTCGGGGCTGAGCCAGTAGTTCCCGTGCAGGAAGGTCCCCGAGGAGGTGAGCCGCATGGCGTGCGGGACGTCGGGGATGTCGTACTCGCCGCCGAAGCCGACGGTCTGGCCGTTCATCCGGGTGACGTCGAACATCTCCATCACCACCATCTTCCCGTTGTAGGTGGTGGTCTTGGGCGCCCCGGCGCTGATCGGCACCTTGGACAGCAGCTGCCCCTCGCGCCGGACCTCCATCGTGTGGGCGGCCGCGTCGACGGTGGAGACCTGCGAACGGCCGACGGTGAAGGTGATCGTCTTGTCCTGGATGCCGTACGAACCGGGCGCCCCCTCGACGTCGCGCAGGTTCACCTTGACGGTGACCTCGGTGCCGGGCTTCCAGTACGCCTTGGGCCGGAAGTCGAGGCGCTCGTCGCCGAACCAGTGTCCGACGACCTCCACGGCCGGGACGGAGGTGACGGTGATGGCCCGCTCGACCTCCGTGCGCCGCTCGATCGAGCGGTTGAAGTTGAAGGAGACGATCATCCCGGTGCCGACGGTGGAGCGGTGCTCGGGCTTGAAGTAGCCGATGAACCGCTCCTCGGGGACGTAGGTGGTGAAGGTGGTGTGCCGGGCCTGGCGGCGGTTGTGCCCGTCGAGGGCGACGGCGTCCACGGTGTACTTGGCCGCGAGCGCGAGCCGGCCGGCCGCCGGGTCGGGGCTCCAGCTGAGCCCGTCGGCCGCGATGGCGCCGGGGACCCGCTCCTCCTGGGCGTCCTCGACCTTGGTGACCACGACCCGCTCCAGTCTCCCCTCGGGCACGGTGACGTTGAGTCTCCCGTCCGCCTGGACCCCCTTGGCGTTGTCCTCCGGGGTGACCCGGATGGCCTCCTCCGGCGGTCGCGGTTTCCCCGGCAGCCCGATCTCGACCGGCGACCTGCCGTCCTGGGTGCATCCGGCCAGGCCGCCCAGGAGGGCCGCCCATGCCGCCACGGCGGCCAAGCCCGCCCCTGCCCGCCTCGTCAGAAGTGTCACGTTCCCTCCAACGACAGGGCCCCTCCGGGGGAAACGTGAGCGCGGGCCACGTTCCGGGCAGAACTGTTCGGGCAGAACAGTGGGAAGGACCAGACGGGGGCGGGCCCGGGCCGGGACGCCAGGGCCCTGCCGTCCTCCCCTGCCGGTACCCAGGAGCCGTGGAGGCGGGCAGTGTCGAGCGCAGCCGAGCAAGAGGCGGTGGAAGCCGTCAGGAATGCCGGGGATGTCACGGGCACGGCGGGGAGCGGCCGGACCGCGCCCGCACCGCCGGCCGACGGCCATCCCGGCGCGGGGCAGCTGGTCGGGCAACCGAACGGCCGTCCCGCCGGACCGCCGAACGGGCAGAGCGCCGGGCAGAGCGCCGGGCAGCCGAACGGCCAGGTGAACGGGCAGGCCCGGGTCCAGCCGCCCCGGGCGTCCGCACGCCCCGGGCCACCGGTGTGGCCCGGGTCCTCCCATCCCCTGGGAGCCCGTTTCCACTACGGCCCGGGCGGGACGGCGGGCACCAACTTCGCCGTGTGGGCGCAGGGCGCGGAGGCGGTGGAGGTGTGCCTGTTCGACGAGGGCGGGGCCGAGACCCGCTGTCCGCTGGCCGAGCTGACGCACGAGATCTGGCACGGTTTCGTGCCGGGCGTGCGCCCCGGCCAGCGGTACGGGTTGCGGGTGCACGGCCGGTGGGACCCCTGGACGGGGGCCCGGCACAATCCGGCGAAGCTGCTCCTGGACCCGTACGCGCGGGCGGTGGACGGCGACTTCACCCTTCCCCCGGAGGTGTACGGGCACGTACGCGACTGGCCGCAGCAGTACATCGCGGACACCGTCCGCGACGACCGGGACTCGGCGCCGTTCGTCCCCAAGGGCGTGGTCGTCCACGATGACGACGACTGGGCGGACGACGTCCGGCCCAAGACCCCCTGGGCCGATTCGGTGATCTACGAGCTGCACGTGCGCGGCTTCACGATGCGCCATCCGGGCATTCCCCGGGAACTGCGCGGCACCTACGCGGGGCTGGCCCACCCGGCGGCGATCGAGCACCTCACGGGGCTGGGCGTGACGGCCGTGGAGCTGCTGCCGGTGCACCAGTTCGCGCACGAGGACCACCTGCTGCGCCGGGGCCTGCGCAACTACTGGGGCTACAACTCGGTCGGCTACTTCGCCCCGCACGCCGGGTACTCGTCCAGCGGGACGACCGGGCAGCAGGTCGGGGAGTTCAAGCGGATGGTCCGGGCCCTGCACGCGGCCGGGATCGAGGTGATCCTCGACGTGGTCTACAACCACACGGCGGAGGCGGGCGAACTCGGCCCGACGCTGTCGCTGCGCGGCATCGACAATCGGGGCTACTACCGGCTCCAGTCCGACCAGCGCCGGTACTCCGACTACACCGGCTGCGGCAACACCCTGCACGCCGGGCGGCCGCACGTGCTGCGCCTGATCACGGACTCGCTGCGCTACTGGGTGACGGAGATGGGGGTGGACGGCTTCCGCTTCGACCTGGCGGCGGCACTGGCCCGCTCCATGCACGACGTGGACATGTTGTCCCCGTTCCTCGCGGTGATCGCCCAGGACCCGGTGCTGCGGCGGGTGAAACTGATCGCCGAACCGTGGGACGTGGGATCGGGCGGCTACCAGGTGGGGGCGTTCCCGCCGCTGTGGACCGAGTGGAACGACCGCTACCGGGACGCCGTACGGGACTTCTGGCGGGGCGCGCTGCCCGACGTGCGGGACCTGGGCTACCGGCTGTCGGGGTCGAGCGACCTGTACGCGTGGGGCGGGCGGCGGCCGTACGCCTCCGTGAACTTCGTGACCGCGCACGACGGCTTCACCCTGCGCGACCTGGTGACGTACGAACGCAAGCACAACGAGGCGAACGGCGAGGAGGGCCGGGACGGAACCAACGACAACCGGTCCTGGAACTGCGGGGCCGAGGGCGAGAGCGACGACGCGCGGATCGGGACGCTGCGCCGGCGGCAGCTGCGCAACCTCCTCACGAGCCTGCTGCTGTCCACCGGGGTGCCGATGCTGGTCGCGGGCGACGAGTTCGGCCGCACCCAGGGCGGCAACAACAACGCGTACTGCCAGGACAACGAGACGGGCTGGGTGGACTGGTCGCTGCTCGCGGAGCCCTCGTGGCAGCAGCTGCTGGCCCTGACGCGGCGGCTGATCGCGCTGCGGCACACCCATCCGGTGCTGCGCCGGCGGGCGTTCTTCTCCGGGCGGCCGCAGGGCGCGGACGGGCTGCGCGATCTGGCCTGGTTCACCCCGGCGGGGGCGGAGATGACGGAGCGGGACTGGTACGCGCCGGCCGGCGCGCTCGGCATGTACCTCTCGGGGCGGGACATCCCGGGCCGCGACGAGCGGGGCCGGCAGGTGACGGACGACAGCTTCCTGACGCTGCTGCACGCCGGGGACCGGCCGGCCCGGTGGGTCCTGCCGGGGGCGCCGTGGGCGGAGCGGTACGAACTCGTCCTGGACACCTCGTGCGAGGACCAGGCGGCCGCGCCGGGCACCAGCCACCTGGGCGGGGAGACCCTGACGGTGCCGGCCCGCTCGGTCCTGCTGTTCCGCGTGACGGCCTGAGGAGAGCGGGGCCGGCGGGGCCTGGCGGGCGGGGCCTGGCCCGCCGTTCAGCGGGTTTCGACGTGGAGCGGCACCCGCCCGGCCGCCGCCCTGGCGGTGGCCGCCGGCCCGGCCGTACCGCTGCTTCCGGACGTGCGGGAGCATCCGGAGCGGGCGGCGCCGTCCGCCCTGCGATGATGTGGCCGTCGTACACGCGTGCACTGAACACGCGTGCCATAGAGAAGGTCAGGGGTGCGCATGGCGAGTGTCGGTACCGCGCTGCGGGAGCTGCGCGGGGCACAGAAGTCGGCTAAGGGCGTGTCGCTGTACTCCAGGTTCGTCAACCGGCCCCTGGGCCGCTACCTGGCGGCCGGTTCGTACGCGCTCGGGCTCACCCCGAACCAGGTGACGCTGGTCAGCGCGGCCCTCAGCTTCGCCGGGGCGGCCGCGGTCGCGCTGGCGGCGCCCTCGTGGGGGCTGGGGATCGCCGTGTGGGCGCTGCTCGCCGTCGGGTTCGCCTTCGACTCGGCGGACGGGCAGCTGGCGCGGCTGCGCGGAGGCGGCAGCGCCTCGGGCGAGTGGCTCGACCACGTCGTGGACTGCGCCAAGCTCACCGCGCTGCACACCTGCGTGCTGATCGCCTTCTACCGTTTCCCCGGGGAGTACGGCACGGGTTCCGACGCCTGGCTGCTGGTGCCGCTGGGCTTCCAGTTCGCCGCCGTCGTCACCTTCTTCGGCGGGCTGCTGACCGAGAAGCTGAAGCCGAAGGCCGCCCCGGGCAGCCCCGCCGCCGCACCGTCGACGGTGCGCGCGGTGGCCCTGCTGCCCGTGGACTACGGGGTCTTCTGCCTGGTCTTCCTGCTGCTCGGCGGCGGGGGGCTGTTCCGCTGGGCGTACGCGGGACTCGGCGCGGTGGCCGCCCTGTTCCTGCTCGCGTTCCTCGCCAAGTGGTACCGGGAGCTCAGCGCCGTTCCGCGGTGACGTTCGCCGGGCCCCCGAGGGGCTCGGCGAGCGCGTCCAGTGCCCGGCGCAGCTGGGTGCTGGACGTGTGGACGGTGTACGGGAAGTAGACGACGTCGACGCCGTGGACGGCGAAGTCCTTCTCCAGGCGGTCGCCCTTGGGCGTGCCCCGCCAGTCGTCGCCCTTGAAGATGACGTCGAAGCGGACCTGCTTCCAGGTCTCCACCTTGTCCGGGACGGTCTCGACGAAGGCCGCGTCGACGTACTTCACACTGCGGACGATCTCCAGCCGCTCGACGAGCGGGATCATCGGGCGGCGGCCCTTGGCCCGTTCCGCCATCTCGTCGGAGACCACTCCGGCCACGAGGTAGTCGCACCGGCTCCGGGCGTGCCGAAGGATGTTGAGATGCCCTATATGGAAGAGATCGTACGCACCCGGCGCGTAGCCGACTCGATACGGTCTGCGCGCCGGCGCACCCACGTCGGACATGTCCCGCTCCGTCATCTGTTACCCCCCAGAGGCCACACCCCCCGGTGTGGCGGATTAGCAGACAATAGCGTGCACGTTCCCCACCATGCCGGTGAACGAATAGGGTGACGTGCGCATCATCCAGGGGAAGAGGGGACGCTCAGTGTCCAGATCCGGTCACCGGCGCCTGCTGCTGGTTTCCACGAATTACGCTCCGGAGCACGCGGGGATCGGGCCGTACGCGACCCAGATCGCCGAGCACTGGGCGGATCTCGGCCACGAGACGCACGTCCTGGCGGGCATGCCGCACTACCCGGCGTGGTCGCTGGAGCCGGAGTACAAGGGGGCGCTACGGCGCACGGAACAGCGCGCGGGGGTTCAGGTGCACCGGCGTGCGCACACCGTGCCGGCGCGCCAGACCGCCGTGAAGCGGGCCCTGTTCGAAGGATCGATTCTGCTGCACGGCGCCGTGGCCCCGCCCCGGATGCCCAGGCCGGACGCGGTCCTCGCCCAGATGCCCAGCCTGGCCGGCGGGGTCCTCGCGGCCCGGCTCGCGGCGAAGTGGAGGGTCCCGTACGTCCCGGTGGTCCAGGACCTGATGGGAGCCGCCGCCGCGCAGAGCGGGATCAGCGGCGGCGACAAGGCGGCCGCCATCGCGGGCCGCGCCGAGGCGTACGCGCTGAAGCGGGCCACCCTGGTCGGCGTCATCCACGAGACCTTCGTGGACCGGGTCGTCGGCATGGGCGTGGACCCGGCGAAGATACGCCTGGTGCCCAACTGGTCCCACGTGGCGGTGCCCACCAAGCCGCGCGGCGAGACCCGTCACCACCTGGGCTGGGCCCCGGGCCAGACGGTCGTGCTGCACTCCGGGAACATGGGCCTCAAGCAGGGGCTCGAAGTCCTCGTCGGCGCCGCCCGGCTGGACCCCGGCGTCCGCTTTGTCCTGATGGGTGACGGCAGTCAGCGCTCGGCCCTGGCCACCCTCGCGGCCGATGTGCCGAACCTTGACATCATCCCCCCTGCCGCTGACGGCGAGTTCCCGGATATCCTCGCCGCGGCGGACGTGCTCGCGGTCACGCAGCACGCCGCCGTCATGGACATGAGCGTGCCGTCGAAACTCACGTCCTACTTCCAGGCCGGCCGGCCGGTCGTCGCCTCCGTGGCGGCGCTGGGCGGAACCGCCCAGGAGGTGGAACGCTCGGGCGCGGGGGTCCTCGTACCGCCGGAGGACCCCGACGCCCTGCTGAAGGCCGTACGGGCCCTCGCCGAGGACCCGGAGGGCGCGGACGCGCTGGGCGCGGCCGGACCGCGCCACGTGGCGGCCCACCTGAGCCGCGAAGCGGGCCTGGCCCGGATCGACGCACTGATAGACGAAGCACTTGGGGGTCCCCGGCCGTGATCGAGACGAACCGCCCAGCAGCGGCCCCGGCGGAGGACGAGCCCGACCTCCTCAGGGACCAGTTCAGGCAGCTCCTGCGCTACCGCCGGCTCATCGGCGCGGGCATCGCGGTCGGCCTGCTGGGCGGCGTCTACCTCGGCATCTCCACGGCGGACACCTACGTGGCCACCGCCGACGTCGTCCTGCGCGCGCCGACCGACGACCCGTTCAACCCGAGCCTCGCCCCCGACAAGGCGATCAACATCGGCTCCGAGCGGCAGGTCGCGCTCAGTTCCTCCATAGCCAACGAGGCCGCGAAGAAGCTCGGCGTGTCCGCCAAGGACTTCAGCGCCCTGCGCGGCGGCCTCCAGGTGACCAACCCGCCGCAGACCATGGTGCTGCGCTTCACCTACACCGCGTCCTCCCCCAGGGAGGCCGCCAAGCGGGCCAACGCGATGACGGACGCGTACCTCCTCAAGCGACAGGAGTCCCTGGACGCGACCCGCGACAAGATGGTCAAGGGCTACCAGGAGCAGCGCGACCCGGTCGCCAAGCAGCTCGACGAGCTGTCCAAGGACATCGCCCGGATGCCGGCCGGCGCCCCGCGCGACACCGCCACGTCCACCAAGACGGACCTGCAGAGCGAGGTCGGCGGCTACAACGGCAAGATCACCAAGCTCCAGGCGCTGGACATGACCCCGGGCCGGGTCACCAGCGCGGCGACCGCGCCCACGTCGACCGACGGCCCCGGCATCGTCATGTCGCTCGCGCTCGGCGCGGCCGTCGGCCTCGCGCTCGGTCTCCTCGCCGCCTGGGTCCGGCTCGTCTTCGACCCGGCGCCCCGCTCCGAGGGCGACGTGGCCCGCGCGCTGCGCGCGCCCGTCCTCGGCTACCTGCCGCGGGACAAGACCGGCGGCGGCCCGCTGCTCGCCGCCGGCGAGGCCGATCCGCGGCTCGCCGAGGAGTACCGCTCGGTGGCCTTCCGGCTCGCCTATGACGCCCGGTTCGCCGACCGGCGCCGGCTGCTCGTCGTCGCCCCGCGCGGCAGCAGCGAGACCGCCGCCGCGGTGGCCGTGAACCTGGCCGCCTCCTTCGCGGAGACCGGCAAGGACGTCCTGCTCATCGAGGCGGACCTGCGCACCCCCGTCCTCGCCAGCCAGTTGCCGACCGACGCCGGCGGCAGGCCCCGCTGGAGCCAGACCCCGGGCAATACCCCCGCCGGCGGGCGTCACGGCGACTCCGAGTGGCCCGACGGGCGCCAGCTCGTCGTGGACGCCGGCGAGTCCGGCTCCTTCGACCTGATCCCCGGCGAGCGGGCGCGCAACGTACCCCGCGCGCTGACCTCGGCCCGCGCCACCCGGCTGATCTCCGAGGCCGACTCCCCCAACTCCACCGTGGTCGTGCTCGCGCCGCCCGTGCTCTCGTACGCCGACGCCCTGGCCCTGGTCGACCGCGTCGACGGCGTGCTGGTGGTCTGCGACCCGCGCGCCGTGCACCGCACGGACCTGTCCCGCATCCGCGAGCTGATCAGCGGCGCCGGCGGCACCGTCCTCGGCGCCGTGCTGCACGCGCCGCTGCCCGGCGAGAAGCGCGGCCGCAAGGGCAAGGACGGCGGCTCCCCCGCCGCCCCGGAGGCGCCGGACGCGGCCGCGAAGCCGCGGCCGCCGCAGCCCCAGCCGATCCCGTACGAGGTCGCCGAGGCCGAGCAGCACATCCCGGGCGACGGCACCGACACGGTCGCCCTGCGCACCGTCCGCACGGGCCGGCGGTGAGCCGGCGCGCTCTCGCGGCGGTCGCGTCGGTCCTGGACCAGGCAGCCTCCAGCGCCACCAACATCCTGGTGCTGGTGCTGGCCGCCCGGCTGTCCTCGGCGTCCGGGTTCGCCGACTTCTCGATGGTGTACGTGGCCTTCAGCGTGCTCCTCGGGCTGAACATGGCCTACGTCGGCCAGAGCGTCGTCCTGGAGAAGGGCGAGCGTCTCGGCGCCGTGTGCCGGTCGGCCGTCGCCTTCACCGGGGCCTCCTCGGCCGCCGCCGGCGCCGTGGTCGCGCTCGTGGGGCTGGCGCTGCCCGGCCCGGCCGGGCGGGCTTTCCTCGCGCTGGGCCTGGTCCTGCCGCTCGTGCTGCTCCAGGACGGCCTGCGGTACTGCTTCTCCGCGCTGCGCGTGCCCGGACGGGCGCTGGCCGCCGACGCGCTGCGCCTCGCGTGCGTCCTCGCGGCGCTGGCCGTGCAGCCCCAGGGGGCCTCGGCGGGGCGGCTGGTGCTGGTGTGGGGGCTGTCCGCGCTGCCGGCGCTGGCGCTCGGGCTGTGGCTGCTGCGGCCGTACGTCCGGGGCGTGCGCGCCGACCTGCGGCCGTACCTGCGCCGCGGTCACCTCGGGCAGCGGTTCGTGGTCGAGTTCGCGGTGGGCAACGGCTCCAGCCAGCTCGCCGTGCTCGGCCTCGGCGTCTTCGCGACCCCGCTCGCCGTCGGCGCGCTGCGCGGCGCCACCACCCTCTTCGGGCCGCTGAACGTGCTGTTCAACTCGGCGAACGCCTTCGGACCGCCCATCGTCGGCCGGGCCCGCGGCAAGCGGGGCGTCGTCCGCCTGACCGCGCTCATGGGCGGCACGCTCGCGCTGCTCGGCGCCGGATGGGGGGCCGTCCTGTACGCGCTCCCCGACCGGGCCGGGCGCCGGCTGCTCGGCGACACCTGGGAGGCGGCGGCCGCGCTGCTGCCGGCCACGGGTGCCCAGTACGCCGTCATGGGGCTCGGCACCTGCGCGCTGCTGACCCTGCGGGTCCTCAACCCGAGGGCCACGCTGTCCCTCCAGGTCGTCTTCTCGCTGCTCTCGGTGGGCCTGCTCGTGGGCGGGTACGTCCTGTGGGGCGTGGCCGGGGCCGCCTGGGGGCTGGCGCTGGGCTCCGCCGCGAAGGCGGGCGCGGGCTGGCTCCGGGTGGCCCGGCTGAAGGTACCGGCGCCGGCCGCCGAGCCCGACCGGTCGGTGCCGGCGGCCTGATCCGCCGGCTTCAGCGCAGGGTGGTGCCCTTGTCCGCGCGGTACGTGGCCACCAGCGCGAGGCACATCGCCGCTATCGCGACCCGGCCCGAAGCCTGGAGCAGCGGTCCGCGCAGCAGGATGAAGGAGTAGCCCGCGACCAGCGGCACCACCACCGAGATCAGCGCGCCGGGCGGGGCCCGGCGGGTGGCGCGCTTGGCGTAGCGGCGGTCGACGCGGGCGGCGGCGTACCCCATGCCGAGGAGTCCGCCGACCATGCCGAGCGGGCCGAAGTCGAGCCACAGCTCGGCCCAGATCGGCGAGGAGAGGTTGGTGTTGACCGTGCCCATCCACTGGCCGACCAGGACGCCCGTGTCGCGCGCCTTGCCGGGCCAGACCGAGCGGGGCACCGCGAACAGGACCGACCCGGCGAGCTGGCGGCCGTAGGCGTGGCCGGGGCCCGATTCCGCGTAGGTGATGGTGTTCGCGAACATGCCGATCTGGTCGTAGTCCTTGAGCGCCATCGGCTCCAGGAACGACGTGGTCTCGACCGGCTTGTAGTTCTTCTCGTCGTAGCGGAAGCGGTCCGCGAACGGGAAGACGAGCAGGGCGATCACCACGGCCATCGACAGCGCCACCCGGTACATCGCGGCGCTCACCGGGAAGACGGTGAACAGCAGCGCGAACATGACGGTGAGGAACCAGTAGCGCGGGTTCGAGATCGGGTTGTTGACCACCAGGTTCAGGGCGGCCAGCGCCGCCCAGGTGACGATGATGGAGACCTTGCGCCGGGCGAACTTCGAGGTGATCACCCAGCGCGTGTAGAGCAGCAGGGCGAGCAGTGCCGGGACGGTGCCGAAGCCGCGCAGCAGGGCCTGGCCGGCCTGGCCGTCGCCGTTGGAGACGCCCGCCTCCTCGATGCCCGCGATGATCTCCTGGCGGCTGGAGAAGAACACCGCCGGGCCGCCCAGCTTCATGACGAACGCCGCGCTGCACACGAACGACAGGGCCGCGAGGAGCTGCAGGCGCCGCCGGTGGGCCATCACCGGCCGTTCCTCCTTGCGGGGGCCGCCCGCGCGGACGGTCGGCCGGTGGCGGGCGAGCAGGACGCCGACGTCGAAGGCGAGGCAGCCGAGCAGGACCAGGCCGATGGCGAGGGTCAGGTCGGAGCGCGGGCCGACGACGGGCGTCGGGACCCGGCCCAGGACGGCCTGGGCGAGGGGGGCCACGCCCATGGCCATGTAGACGAACAGCCAGAAGGAGCCCTGGAGCAGTTTGCGGCGGCTGGTGAGGACCATCGCGGAGAGCCGGGCGCCCGCGTACATGGTGAGGAGCAGTTGGAGCCAGAAGGCCGCGTCGCGCTGGCCGTCGCCGGTCTGGACGGCGACGAAGAGCGGCAGGAAGACGGTGAACCCGAGGGCGAGGGGGACGGAGAGCGCCCGGGAGAGCAGGGTGCGCGGGGTGGTGACCCGGCCCCACTTGGCCTCGTCCGGCGCGGGCGGCGCCGGGCGCGCCGCGGAGGGCTTGCGTATGTCCGTTGCCACTGCGCCCCCACCCGATGTGCCTGGTCCGGCCGCAGTCTAGTCTGAGCGGTCGGCGCCCGGGGAGGCGCCGCCGGGGGTGGACGAAGGGGACCTCAGTTGCGCGATCTTCCTGCCTTCACGCTGGCCGGATACGACAAGGGCCGCGGGCTGCTGACGCAGGCGCTCTGGTTCGCCGTGATGAACACGCTGTTCATGAGCTGGTTCTGTCCGGCGCGGCTGCGGGTGGCGCTGCTGCGGGCCTTCGGGGCGAAGATCGGCGACGGGGTGCTGATCCGGCACGGGGTGCGGATCCTGTGGCCGTGGAAGCTGACCGTCGGGGATCACGCCTGGATAGGCGAGGGCGCCTGGGTGCTGAACCTGGAGCCGGTGACGATCGGTTCGCACGCGTGCGTCTCCCAGGAGGCGATGCTGTGCACCGGCTCGCACGACCACCGGGCCGCCGACTTCCGCTACCGCAACGCCCCGATCACCGTCGGGGACGGCGCGTGGGTGGCGGTACGGGCGACCGTGCTGGCCGGGGTGACCCTGGGCCGTTGCGCGGTCGCGGGCGCCGGGTCCGTCGTGCACAAGGACCTGCCGGAGCTGACCCTGCAGACCCAGGACGGGCGTCGCCGCCCGGTGGAGGAGCCCAAGTGAGAGTCCTGCACGCCGTCACCCTGCACTCGCCGTCGCACGCCTTCGGCGGGCCGGTGCGGGTCGCGCTGAACCTGGCCAAGGGGCTGCGGGCCCGCGGCCACGAGGCGCGGCTGCTCGCGCTGGGCGAGGGGTTCGGGGACCCGTGGCCGACCGAGGTCGAGGGGGTCCCGGCCAGGCTGTTCCCGGCGCGGCGGCTGCTGCCGCTGGGCTTCAGCGGGATGACCTCGCCGGCCCTGCTGGCCTCGGCGGGCCGGCTGGTGCGCGACGCGGACGTGGTCCACGTCCACCTGGCGCGTGACCTGGTGACGCTGCCCGTGGCCCTGGCGGCGCTGCGGGCCGGGAAGCCGCTGGTGCTCCAGACCCACGGCATGGTGGACCCGAGCGGGAAGCTGCTGGCCAAGGTGCTGGACGCGCTGGCCGTAAGCCGGGTGCTGCGCGGGGCGGCCGCGGTGCTGTACCTGACCCCGCACGAGCGGGAGGGCCTCGACGCGGTCGTCGGCGCCCCGCTGGCGAACGCGGTGCGCCTGGTCAACGGCACTCCGGCGCAGGAGGAACGGCCCGCTCCCCAGGGCCCGCCGCGCGTTCTGTACTCGGCGCGGCTACAGGCCCGCAAGCGGCCGGTGGACTTCGTGGACGCGGTCCCGGCCGTCCTGGCGGCGCACCCGGACGCGGAGTTCGTCGTGGCGGGGCCCGACGAGGGCGAGCGGGCGGCCGTGCTGCGCCGGATCGCGGAGCTGGGGCTCGCGGACACGGTGCGGGTGCCGGGGGCGCTGAGCGGGCAGGAGGTGCTGCGCGAGCTGCGCCGGGCGCACGTCTACGTCCTGCCCTCCGTGGACGAGCCGTTCCCGATGTCGGTGCTGGAGGCCCTCGCCGTGGGCGTGCCCCCGGTGGTGACCCATTCCAACGGCCTGGCCCGCGACATCGCGGCGGCCGGTGCGGGACGGGCCGTGGACCCCGGTCCGCGGGGCGTGGCGGCGGCGGTCCTGTCGCTGCTGGACCCCGCCGCGAACCGGGCGGCATCGGCCGCCGCGCGGGAACTGGCCGCCGGGTCGTTCTCGATGGACTCCGTCCTGGACACGCTGCTGCCGGTGTACGAGGGAGCCGTACGCGGCTGACCGCGCGCGGGCCGGCCGGCTCCGGGAGGACCGGCCGCGCCGCGGGGCTCAGATGACGTCGCGGCGCTCCTGCACCACCGGCACCGCGCCCACGGTGCGACGCCGCTTCAGGACGCTGGAGTACACGGCGAGGCCGATGGCACCCACCGCCATCATGATCAGGCCGACCAGATCGAGGTCGACGCTCCGCATCTCCCAGTCCGTCGCGAAGGTGAGGATCGCCCCCACCACGATCAGACCGATGCAGCCGCCCAGGCCGGTCATAGGACTCGCCTCCGAATTCGGTGTCGTGTCTCGCTCTGGACCCGCGGGTACCCGCGATCCGTACACGAAAACGCCCCGGGCGCGCGACAGTTGGGCCGCGGCACGCACGAACGCCCCTCCCCCGCGCCCGGAAGGGCTGGGGAAGGGGCGTACGGGGAGCCGGGTCCGCGCGGCGGCGGGCCCCCGGCACCGGAGACGTCCTAGGCGGGCAGCCAGGCGTAGCAGCCCGTCGAGTTGAACTCGGCGGTGCCGGCCGGGACGGCCGCCGTGATCTTGTCGCCCGCCTTCGGCGGGGTCTCGGGGCCCGAGGCCAGGATCGACCCGTCCTTGCCCTTCGCCTCCCAGGTGCAGTTCGGGGCCTGCGTCAGCGCCCGGTACGTACCGGGGGCCGGCGAGGTCCGGGGGCCTTCGGGGAAGCCCTTCTCGGCCGCCGCGAGGATCGGCTTCTGTTCCGGGCACAGCAGGTTGATCGCGTCCTTCGCGCCCGCGATCTCCCCGGTGATGACGGCGCCGGTCGCCGCGTCCTTGTCCCGCTTCGCGGTGCGCTGCACCCGCTGGCAGGACTCCTGGCCGCTCTGCAGGACGGCCGCCGGGTCCATCTTCTCCGGCACCCGGCCACTCAGGTACTTCTTCTCCTGCGCGGTGAAACTGCCCGTCTTCGGGGTCAGCTTGCTGTCCGGGACGACCGGGCCGGACGGCTTGGCCTCGGGTGAGGGGTCCGTCGTCGCCGGGGTGTCCGCCGGGTCCGGAACCGCCGACGAGGCCGGCGGCTTCGCCTTGGCGGCCGCGGCGGATTCGGCCTTGTCGCCGCCCGAACTGCAGGCGGTCAGCGTGAGGGCGGCGGCCAGCAGAACAGCAGCCGCTGCGGAGCGTCGGTACATCGGATGGCTCCCGTACTTACTGGGTGGGACAGGCGTGCGGGGCCCGGCCGGGAAGAGGCCGGAC
>NZ_JBEOXU010000019.1:0-1416 GCF_040296725.1 Streptomyces sp. NPDC002044 | reverse complement strand
GGGCCCCCCGCCCACCCGCCCCGGGGGGTGTGCGGCGTAACGGGGGAGGGCCCCGTTATTTCGGGGGGGGCCGCGGGGGGGGGGCCGGGGCGGGGAAGAGGCCGGACCCCGCACGCCGTCGATCGGTTACTTCGGGCCGAAGGTGAGGACCAGCCGCGGAGCGCCGTCCGTCGCGGTCGCCTCCGAGGACCAGAGCCACAGCGGGTCGGTGCCCGTGCTCTTCAGGCCCAGGCTGTAGCTGCTGCCCAGGACCGCGGAGACCGCGGCGGTGTCCAGCTCCACGCTGTGCACGGCCGAACCGTCCGGCACGCCCGCGATGGTGCCGAGCGGGGTGGTGCCGAGGGTGGGCTTGGTGTTGAACGTGGTGCCCGCTCCGCTCCAGGTGCCGGTGACCGGGACCACGGACACGGTGTCGGCGGTGCCGGCGCCCGCCTGCGTGGTGGTCTTGACCTGGAGCGAGACCGACTTCAGGGCCTGCCCGGCCGGGGCGGCCGGGAGGTCGAAGCGCAGGTACGACTCGTACGCCGAGGTGCCGCGCACCGCGAGCGAGTTCGCGGTGCCGTAGGCGGTGCTCGGCGCGCCCTGGTTGATGTAGGTGTCCTCGGTCGCGGTGACCGTGGAGACCGTGTCGGACGGGGCCTTGGCCAGGTCGAAGTGGTTCTTGACCTGGGCCTGGCTGAGCGCCGTCGGGTAGACGGCGGCCTCGTCGAGCTGTCCGGAGAAGTAGTTGCTCGTCGGACGGGTCGGCCAGCCGGAGAGGTTGTCGCCGCCGACGTGCCAGTAGCCCGCGTAGTTCTGCGTGCTGGTGGCGTTCAGCGTGCCCTTGTTCTGACCGTCGACGTACAGCGTCAGGCCACCGGGGCCCTGGGTGCCGACCACGTGGTGCCACTTGTTGTCGTTGAACGTGTCGAACAGGCCGGTGGAGATGGTCCTGGTCGAGCCGTTGTAGACGCCGAACACCAGGCGGCCGGTGTTGGTCATGTAGATGTGCTTGTCGTTCGAGCCGCTGCTGCGTTCGGTGTTGTTGCCGAAGCCGATCAGCTTGCCGCCGCGCGAGGAGTTCGTCTTGAACCAGGTCTCGATGGAGTAGGTGCTGCCGACCGTCTGGCGGTGGTCGCTGTAGACCTGCTGGCTGGTGCCGTTGAAGCCCATGGCCGTGCTGGCGCCGGTGACGGCGCCGGGGGTCTGGCGCAGGGCCGGGGCGTTCAGCTGGACGCCGCTGGTGTTGCCGCCGTTCGAGGAGTCGGCGGTGTACGGGCTGACGGTGTCGTCGAAGCGCCAGTACAGCTGGGCGCCGTCCGCGCGGACCTGGTTCGGGTAGGACTGGACCGAGACCGGGACCGTCACCGAGACGGTGGCCGACAGCGCGCTGGTGTTGCCGGCGGCGTCGGTCGCGGTCACGCGGTAGGTGTAGGA
>NZ_JBEOXU010000018.1:0-71009 GCF_040296725.1 Streptomyces sp. NPDC002044 | reverse complement strand
ACGACACCCAAACCCGCGACACGAGCCGCCTACCGCCCGGCCCCGGAACGGGACCCGCTGGAGCCAGGCGGGTCCGGTCCGCTGCGCTCCCCGGACCCTTTGCCCGCTTCGCGGGCGGCTGGCTGCGGAGAGGGTTCGGCGGGGTGCGCGAGTTAGAAGAAGAGGCCGGCTACTCCCACGAGTGCGATGAGGCAGCCGATCCCGATAACGGTCCGCCGGCTCATGTCCCTCAACGGGATACCACCTGCAGCCATGCCCCAGGACTCACCTTGGTAGGAGTCCTTGTAGCGGGACCCCACCGTGGCGAAGAACAACCCGAACACAATGAACACCACGCTCACTACGACCGGCATCGAACGCTCCTCTTTCGATGGGCCTCCATACGGCTTCTCCGCGGTGCTGTGCCATGCAGACTCTGACCCCTGTTGGCATGGGCACAGCACCGCGGAGAAGCCCGCGGGAAGGTCACGCTTCCTGCGGGTGGCCGCCGTCTCCTTCGACCACTAGCCGGTCGGTCCCGGCCTCTTCATCACGTTCGGCGATGGTGACGTCAATCAGGCCGTCACCGGTGGTGTCGAACTGGTACAGGTCGGCTTTGCCGTCACCAGTGGTGTCGATCATCCACACGTCGGGCTTCCCGTCACCATTCGCGTCAGCGCTGAGGACGACATGATGCTCATCGCCTTGCGTCTCGATCACTTCTTCACCGATGTCCGTTGTGGTGTCCATGACCAGCGGATGCCCCCGGATCAGGAGGCGAAACAAGCATGAGTCGGTCTGTGCAATGGAGATGACGTCCTCTTCGCCACGCTTGCGAGCGGTGGAGCTCACCCTGTTCTTCTTGGGTTTCGCTTCAGTGCGGCGAGTCCAGCACCGCCGGCAATGGTGGAGGGTGACTCGGGTTTTGAGGTCGCGGCCGGGAGGCCGGCGGGGAGAGGTGGGGGGTACCGGCTTGGTGCCGGCCCCGTGAAAACCGGCCCTGTGGGGGGCTGCCGGTGGGCCTCACGGGCGACGGTATACCGGTGGCAGAACCGCGGTGGTGTCGCTCTGTCTTGTCTTCTGGTCGGGGTTGCCGCTTCCGTAGCGGCCGATTCGGTGTGCTTCCTTCTTTGAAAACTTTCTGGGAATCCTTATGTCGGGGCCGTGCCTCTCCCGCGGGCGAAGCCGGAGTTCCGAGGTGTGGTGCTGTTCAGACGGAGGTGATGGGCGCGTCCGTGTCGGTCCAGTCGCCATCGAAGAGGGCCGTAACGAGTTGGGCGTGTTCGGGGTCGAGTTGGCCGGCGCGCATCTTGGTGCGGGTCTTGGCGAGCCAGGGGCCGATATTGACGGTGTCGCCGTCGACGGTGACCGTCTCTCGGGCTCCTGGAGCTCGGTGCTCGCGGTGGAGGAAGAGTTCGAGGATCTGAACTGTTTCGGCGAAGGTTCGGCGGGCGGCTGGGCGCGGAGTGAGGGTGCTGAGGACAGCGGTGAGGTCGAGGGCGGTGAGGAGTTCGTGCTGACCTGGCTCCAAGGTCTTCCACTGGGTGAGCTGGCGGATGGCCCAGCTGCCGAGGCTCGTGTTGCCGACGGTGGTGGCGGGGGTGAGGAGGTGTCCGGTTTCGAGGTGGCGGCGTAGCAGGTGGTATTTGCGGTGCCAGTCGGGGCCGTACGGGAGCAGCCAGTGGGGGTCGATGGCTGCGAGGTCGGCGGTGCGGGCGGGGGTGAGGTGGCCGTGGGTGGCGAGGGAGCGCTGTTCGGCGAGCCAGGAGCCGAGGGGGCTTGTGGAGGGGGCGGCGAGGTGGCCGTGGGTGCGGTGGTAGGTGGTGGCTGTGGTGAGGCGGGCGCGCCAGGCTGCGTGGTGTTTGTCCCAGATCATTCCAAGGGCGTCGAGTTCTGCGGTCCAGTCTGCGTCGAGACGGCCGGCTGTTGCTGCTTCGCGTGTGGTGGTGATGAAGCGGCCGAGTTCGAAGCCGGCGGTATCGGTGTGGTCGGCGGGGATGTCGAGGTGGCCGTGGGTGTTGTGGAATGCCTGGGCGGATGCGAGACCTTCTCGGCGGGTGCGGGTCAGGGGGCCGCGGGGGTTGAACGCGATGAGGTCCATGGCGCGGGCGATGCGTTCGGGGTGGAGGGTGAAGTCGAAGTGCCAGCGGTGCTGGATGAGGCGGCTGGTCTCGGTGGGCAGGCGGTTGGCTTTGTTGGGGAGGCGTTCGAGGATGCGGTGGTCGTGGCTTGCCAGGGCGGTGGTGATGGCCCAGACGGGCTCGTAGGCGGTGCCGAGGATGTTTTCCGGGTCGGCGTCGGGCGGGACGTAGACGGGGACGATGAGGCTGGCGACCTTGCCGCTGACGTCCAGGCGCAGGGCGCGGCCGAGTCCTTGGACGCAGCGGATGATGCTGCTGGTGGGGTCTGCGAAGACGACGGCGTCGACGCTGGGGATGTCGATGCCTTCGGCGATGACTTTCGCGTTGGCGAGGATGGCGCGGGGTGCGGCGGCGAAGCGGGTGAGGATGTCGGCGCGTTCGTCGGTGGTGTGGTCGCCGTGGACGAAGAAGACTTCCGGGTCCAGGCCTGGGTAGGCGTGGGGGTCGGCTTTGCGCAGGCGGCGCAGGGTGTGCGGGAGCTGGCGTGCGAAGCGGATGGAGTCTTCGACGAGGTGGAAGAAGATGAGGGTCCGGCGCATGGAGTGTGTGGCCATGGCGTTGAGGACCGCGAGGTGGAGGGCGGTGGTGCGCAGTGCGTCCTCGGTGCCGGTGTCGGTGGGGGGTGAGGCGGTGGGGGCGGGGAGGTTGAGGCGGGTGCGGAGTTCGGTGTCGGTGACGGTGGGGATCACGATGCGGTAGTCGGCGGCTACGGCGTCTTCGATGGCTTGGGCCAGGGGGTATTCGAAGACTTTCTTTCCGTAGGCGGTCTCGTTGTCCATGCTGTTGGCTACGGCGTCGGGGGCGGGTTCTGGTGTGGTGTGGGAGGGGCTGCGGCGGGTGGGGGCCGCGTCGGTGCGGGTGGGGGCTGCGAAGCTGCGTGGGGTGGCGGTCATGTAGAGGCGGCGGTCCGCGCGGATGCGTGCCGCGTCGTTGACGGCGGCCCATTTTTTGTCGGCCCGGCCGGCGATCCGGTGGGCTTCGTCCATGATCGCGAGATCGAAGTGGGGCACGGGGTAGCGGGTGTGCTGGGTGGCTTCGATCTTGTCGAGTGAGTCGTAGGTGGCGATCAGCGTCAGTGCGGGGAGCTGGTCTTCCTCCTCCCCCACGACCGACATGAGGGCGCTGAGTGCTTCGGCGCTGCTGGTGGAGCCGACGCGGCGGGCGGCGAGCGCGGTGTGTCCGGCGCTGTCCATCGAGGAGACGATCACCATGTGCTCGTGGTGGCCGTCCCGGCGCCAGGCGAGAGCGGTCTGCGCTGCCAGGTCCAGCGTGGGGACGACGACCAGGACCAGGCGGGCGTCGAGTTCGTCCGCGGCACGGATCGACAGGAGCGTTTTGCCCGTTCCCGTCGCGGCCACGTAGAGGGCGCGGGTGTTGGGGCGGCGCAGATGCCGTACGACCGCTCGCAGTCCCTGCACCTGGTCCGGGCGCAGCTCGGGACGGTGGGGGGTGGGGGGCTGGAGCGGGGTGACCATGGTCGTCATCATGACGCACCCGATACGGGCTTCGGAGTGTGGTCGCGGTGCGGGTTCTGTTTCCGGGGGCCCGTGTGGGTTGCGGCAGGGCGGTCGTGGTGCGGATCGGACCGTCCCCGAGTGCGGCGATGGCCTCGTGGTGGCTGGTGTGTGGAGTCGCTGCTGTGCCGGGGGCCCGGGGCGGTGCGGGGGTCGGGTTCTTGTGTCAGCGGGTGGCTGTGGTGAGGGCGGCGTCCGTTTCGTAGGGGGCGAAGCCGGTGTTGTTCTTGCAGCCGAGTTCTTCGAAGGTGTTGGCCTTGGTTTCCGGGTCGGTGTGGGTCAGGCGGAATTTGCAGGCGCCCTTGATGTAGCGGCCCTTGACGCCGCCGGGGAAGTCGATCTCCTTGTTCCAGAGGTAGGGGGAACTGTAGTCGTTGAGGCGGGCGGTGGCGTTCACGTCGATGCCGCCGGGCGCGTAGATCTCGTAGACCCAGCCGGTCTTGGCGCTGCCGTAGGTGGCGAACTTCTGGGCGACCCACTTCTCGCAGCTGGTGCTGAGGTGTGCGCTGTTCTGGCCGCCGCCCTTGACGATGTACTCGGCGAGTGGGGTCATCTGGTCGCCGCGGGGTGTGAAGCCGGTCTGGAAGATCTCCTCGACGGTTTCCCGGGTGTCGCCGCGCCACAGGGTGTTGACGTCCGTGCGCCACTGCCAGCGCTCGGAGGTGGCGGTGGAGGCGACGGGGCGGGCGATCGAGGTGTTGGTTGTCGTGCGCCACCAGTCCCAGGCCCGGTACTCGACGGTCGGGCCGCATGGTGTGGTCAGGTCGTCCACGGCGGTGGTTCGTACGGTGGCGGTGGCGGCGGCTGGGGAGACGGCGGCGGCGGAGATGAGGGAGGCGGCGGCGAGTACGCGCAGAGCGGCTTGCAGCATGGTGGGGCCCATCAGTCGATCAATGTGACGGGCCTCTTTATAGGGGTGGTCGCCGGTTCGTCGCGGGCGTGGTGCGTCGGGTCCACCCGCACGGGTGGATCAGTCGTACCGGGGAAAGGTTCCTCCGGCGCGGTAGGGCGGTCTTGTCGGGGTGTGTATCCGCGGGGTCCGGCGTCGCCGCCTTGGGGGCGGGGGCGGCGGGCCGGTCGCGCGTGTGTCAGGGGGTGGGCGGGGTCCAGTCGGCGGGCAGGCCGGACTGGGTGAGGACGGTGGCGAGGCTGTAGTGGTCGCGGTCGGAGGTGATCCGGCAGCGGTTCTTGTCGAGGTCGAGGACGGTGGTCATGGGGACGGCGAAGGGTTTGGGTGCGCCCTTGAGGTGGCCGGAGTAGACGGCTCGGACGGTGATGCGGTTCCTGTCGAGGCGGGTGGTGCGGATGGTGACGTGGACGTTGTCTATGAGGGTGTCGGCGCGGGCCTTCCACCCGGCGATTTCCTTGCGGCCGCGGAAGGTGACGGCCACGGCTTCGTCGGTGTAGGTGCCGTCGGTGGTGAACAGGGCGCCGAGGGCTTGGGGGTCGGTGCCGTTCCAGGCGCGGGCCCAGGCGGTGACGATGCCCGGGGTGTGGTGGTTGGTGTCCTGTGTGGCGTGGGCGGTGGGGGCGGTGGCGCTGAGGGCGGCGGCGGCGGTCAGCACGGTGAGGGTGCGGAGGGGGAGGGATGTCATGTCGGTTCTCCTTTGGGGTGGGTGGGGGTGGGTGGGGGTGGACTGCCGTGTGGGGGTGCGGCGGTCACGGCACACAGACTCGGGGCAGGAGGTGTCCACTTTCCAGGCCGTGGGGAGTTGGTGGCTGCCCAGTGCTGTCCATGGCTGTCCACCGCCGGGGCTTTCGGCGCCGTGTGCGGCGTGGTCGCCGTCCGGTGTGGGCCGGGCTTGTTCGGGCGCTCGTCTCCGGGGGTGGGTGCGAGCGGGGTGACGGGGGTGGCGGAGGGGTCTTCCGCGGTGTTCAGGGATCCGCCGCGCCGGGGTACGAGGAGGTCGTCGTCGTGCCCGGGGCGCATCGGACCGGAGGGAAGCATTGGTCACGCATGATGACCGTGCGAACCGCTGAGGAGGGGCGCGGGAGGGGGGAGCAGGCCGGTTCGGTCGCACGTGCTGGTGGCCCTGGTGGGTGGGTGGGTGTGGGTCGCTTCGGTTCGGGCCGGTTCGGTTTGCTGTGGTCGGTGGTGGTGGTCGGGTTGTTTTGCGGTACCGGGCGAGGGTGCGACGGCCGGCCGTCGCGTCGGGGACGTTTGCCCGCGGGGACCGGTGGAAGAGTCGGACGTACGGTCGGCCGGGCCCTGCCTCTGGGCGGCGGCCGGTCCTCTTCGATGTCATGAACCGGGAGCCCGCTGATGCGCTTGTACGCCCAGACCCCAGCACGTCGGAACCGTCAGGTGATCGGGGACCTGATCGCCGTGGGCCTGATGGCCGCCGCGGTGTGGTTCGCCCTCGCTGTCCGTGATGCGGTCATGCTGCTGGCCGAGCCGGGGCGGAGGGTGGAGAGTTCGGGTGACAGCCTCGCCGGCGCACTCGGTGAGGCTGGTGACGCGGCTTCGAAGGTGCCGCTCGTCGGTGGTCTCCTGAAGAGGCCGCTCCAGTCGGCGGCCGACGCCGGTGCCGGGTTCGCCGACGCGGGGCAGTCGCTCCAGGACACCGTCGGCCGGGTCGCCGACCTGACGACCGCGGCTCTGATCGTGGTTCCCGTGGTTGTGGTGCTGCTGTTGTGGCTTCCGCCGCGCCTGCGGTGGATCCGGCGGAGCGTCACCGTTCGGCGTCTTCTCGACTCGCCTGGAGGCTCCGATCTGCTGGCCCTGCGTGCCCTGACCGGGCCGCTGGGCGACCTCGCCGCGGTTGCGGCTCCTGCGGGCGGCCTCGCCGACGCGTGGCGTCGCGGGGACCGGCAGGTCATCGCCGACCTGTGTGAGGTGGCGCTCAGGCGGGCGGGTCTGCGGCCCTGACGGGTGGTGTCCCGGTGCCGGGGGGACGGTACCTGGCCGGTGTCAATTCGTGCCCCCTGGAGTCGCATCCGGCTGTGACGCCCCGTTAGTCTGAGCATGTTCAAAACGATATTGGGGGCGGCTGCGCGTGCGATCGGCGCGGGGAGTCGCGGTGGAGGGGATTTTCAGTGGATTTCAAGCGTATCGCCGTCGTGGCCGCGGCCGCGGTGGTCGGCCCGACGGTGCTCATGGCGACCCCGGCGATGGCCGACGAGGTCAAGAACCCCGCGGTGAGTACCCCGGACGCGGCGCCGAAGGACGAGGCCGCCCCGGCGCAAGGCGCTGACGTTCCCGCCGCGAAGCCGGCGGTGCCCGCCGCGCGGGAGGACGGCCGTCAGGGAGCCGGCCCGGACGCGGGCCGGGAGCGCGAGAGCGGCGGTGACCGTGCCACGGCGGGTGTGCCCGCGCTGACTCTCGACGGCCTGCCGAAGAAGGGCTTCAAGGCCGGCGCCGACTGGAGTGAGTTCTCCCTCCACGTCGACAACTCGGGCCGCGGGAGCATCGACAATTACAGCCTCGAGCTGGCCCTGTGGACGCTGGACACCACCGGCTTCGAGGACGGCGACGCCCGGCTGGAGGTGTACGCGCCGGGTGCCGGGGGGACCTGGGGCTGGCACGGGGTCGAGGCGTACGGCTCGGAGGAGGCCTGGAGTTTCTCGCTGGCCGAGGTCGACGTCGAGAAGAACGAGGTCTTCGATCTGCGGCTGCGGATGAAGTTCGCCAAGGACGCTCCGGCCACGCGCCTGTCCCTGGACACGACGGCCGAGGGCGGCAGCGCGCCGCGCGTCAAGCACCGGACCCAGCTCACCGCGGCCGATCAGCAGACGGCCCGTCAGGGCCCGAAGCTGGGGCTCGACGGTCTGCCGCAGGGCGGCTTCGTGGCCGGGGGCGGCTGGCGGCAGCTCGCGCTGCACGTCGACAACTCCGGCAGGGAGGCGATCGGCACGTACACCTTCTCGTTCTTCCTGTTCCCCGACGGCAAGAACGTGCTGCGGGCCAAGCACTTCGACATCGAGGCCTGGAACGGCACGGCGTGGGTGCCCCTCGAGAAGGACAGCCTCGGCCAGACCCCCGGGGCCATCTTCGACTGGGCCGTGGGCAAGAACGCGAAGTTCGACATCAAGCTCCGGGTCCGGGCCGCGGCCGATACCCCGGACAGTGCGATCGCGGTCATCCTGTACGCGGACAGCAACGACTCGGAGCACCCGGTCGAGTCGGACATGGTCGTGAAGTCCACGTCGGTCCACAAGGCGGGTACGGACACCGGCAATGGGACCGGTACGGGGACGGGGACGGGGACGGGGACGGGTACGGGGACGGGGACGGGTACGGGGACCGGCGGGAACCAGCCGTCCCCGGACGGCGGTGCCAAGCCGGTCGGCACCACCACCGCCACCGCGACGAACGCCACCGGCGGCCAGCTGGCCCAGACCGGCGCCGACTCGGCCACGAGCTGGGCCCTCGGCGCTTCCGGGATGGCGCTCGCCCTGGGTGCCGCGCTCGTGGCGGGCACCGGCCGGCGTCGCCGCCCGACCGTGTAGCGGCGTACGGGCGGCCCGGGGTTCCGGGACGGCCCGCGCAGCGCCCTTGGGCCCCCCTCGGCACTTCCCGCCGTGGGGGGCCTGGTCGTGTGGGAGCCCGGGCGAACAGGCCGTCAGTACCGCGGGGGTCCCGCGAGGGGGCGCAGGCGGCGGTGTTCGAGGACCGTGGCGAGGGCGTAGGCTCCGCCGCCCGCGACGGCGAGGACCCAGTAGAGGCCGGGGGTGTCGAGGGAGAGTGCCGCGGTGGAGGTCAGGGCGAGCCAGACGCCGAGGGTGTAGTGCAGCAGGTTGCGGCGTACGGCGCCTTCGGCGAGGTAGAGCAGGCCGACGACGAGTCCGGAGCCGGCGGGCCAGAGGACGGAGGGGAGTTCCGGCATGCCCAGGACGGAGGTGAGGCCGGTGATGGCGAGGAACAGGGCGGTGAAGGCGGCGATCCAGGCGGCGCCGAGGAGTCTGCCGGACAGGACGTCGGGCGCGGCGGCCCCGCGCTGGGCCCGTAGCGCGGCGGTGGTGGCCTGGGCGATGCCGGTGGTGAGGCCGATTCCGAGGAAGGTCATGGGCAGCCAGCCGGGCAGGTCGAGCAGGGGGGTGTCGCCCTGGGAGGCCGCGGCGGCGCCGTGGCCGAGGACGTAGGCGAGTCCGAAGCTGAGGTAGGCGGCGCGGTTGTCGACCTCGTGCGGACGGCTGGTCGGACGGGCGCGGGAGACGGGCGGTGTTGCGGTCGCGTGGCCGGACATGGTGCAGGCCCCTCCGGGGTGGTGTGGTGGGCGGATGCGTGTACGGGGCGGGCGGGGCTGTGCGCCGTATCGGGGCGGGCGCCGTGGGGGCGGGTGGTGCGGGAAGGTGTGGGGGCGGCGGGTGGCCGTGGGGCCGCTGTGCCGGTGGTCCCACGGCGGGGGCGCGGCCGGTGCCGCTTCCCTGCCGTGGGGGTGGTGGGTGGGTCAGTGGTCGTTGCCGTCCAGGGCGCTGTCGGGGATCCAGGAGCCGTGGATGCCGGCGGTCACGCGGCGGGGCAGGTGGACGGTGGCGATCCGGTCGAGGCCGGCGGCGTCCAGGACCAGGAGCTGGGAGGCGTCCTGCTTGAGGTCGGAGACCACGGTGAGCAGGTAGCCGTCGTCTTCGTTGGTGGCGCCGGCGGCGGGGACGAAGACGGCTTCGCTGGGCAGGCGGGCGTCGCCGACCTGGTGGATGCGGCGGGCGCCGGTGGTGCGGTCGTACTTGACGATGCCGTAGCCGCCGAATCCCTGCTGGTCGGGGAAGGAGACCGCGTACTGGTAGCGGTGCTCGGCGCCCAGATAGTCCTCGTTGAGGGTGGGGAACTCGACCGCGAGGTCGTCGATGATCTGTTCGTCGACGGTGCCGGCGGTCGTGTCGATGACCCAGCGGCGGGTGTAGGAGCGGGTGTTGGGCTCGGTGCCGCGGCCGGGGGCGCCGACCCACCAGTTCCAGGAGAGCTGGAAGCCCTCGCGGTCGACGGTGGGGCCTTCCAGGACGATGCGGCCCTGTCCGTCCTCGTAGGCGTTGGCGGCGTGCAGCATGTTGCCGGGTTCGATGGAGTACCAGCGGATGTGCCGGGCTCCGTCTTCTCCGCGGGGCATGACGCCGATGCGGGAGGGCTGCTGGTCGCTCCAGGCGTAGGGGATGCCGGAGTGTTCGGCGGGGTCGAAGGTGACGTTGCCCTCGATGAAGACCACGTGGCGGCGGGTGATGGCGAAGTCGTGCTTGAGGGAGGCGGTCGCTCCGGGGACTTCGAAGCTGTGGGTGACGGCGCCCTTGGCGTCGGCGACGTAGTAGGTCAGGAAGGGCGGGAAGGGTGAGGAGCCGAAGAAGTGGAGCTCGCCCGTCAGCGGGTCCTGCTTGGGGTGGGCGGTCATGGCGGTGTGCAGCTTCCCGTCGAAGTCGTGGGCGCCGACCGTCTCCAGGTCGCGGGTGAGTTCGAAGGGGAGGTTGGCCTCGCAGAGGGCGAGGAGCCGTCCGGCGTGTTCGATGACGTGGGTGCCGGCGGTGCTGGCGGTGAGGTCGGGGCCGCGTTCGGTCATGTAGGGGGCGCCGTCGAGGGCGGGGGTGTGGACCCAGCGGTTGCGGTACCACTCGGCGCGGCCGTCGCGGAGGCGGAGGCCGTGGACCATGCCGCTGCCCTTGAACCAGTGGGCGGGGGTGATGCCGGGCTTGGGGTTGTGGCTGTTGCGGATCAGCCGGCCGGTCAGCTCGGGGGGCAGGGCGCCCTCGACGGTGAGGCCGGTGGCGGTGATCTCGTCGGTGACGGGGGTGTAGTGGCCGGTCAGGTAGGGCGGGGTCGTCATTGTGTGGTCCTCGGGTCGGGTCGGGTGGGTCGGTCTCGGTGCGGTTGGTGTGCCTGGTGGTTCCGGGGGTGGTGACGGAGGGTCAGGCTTGTTGTTCGGCACGGGATTTGAGGCAGTGGAGCCAGGTCTGCAGGGAGGTCTTGAGGGCTGTGGTGAGTTCGTCGGCGGCGGCGTCGGCGGGGTCTCCGCTCCAGGACTCCTCGGTGTGGACGAGGACGCCGGCGTCGGTCTGTTCGAAGGTCCACGCGTGGATGCCGACGATGCCCTGGACGGTGCCGCCCCAGACGATCCGCTGTCCGGGGACGAGTTCGCGGATGGTGGAGGTGATGGTCATTCCGTGGGTGAGCCAGGTGAAGTCGGTGCCGGCGGCCGGGGGGCCGCTGAGGGCGGCCTGGTCGATGCCGGTGTTCCAGGACGGCCAGTTGTCGATGTCGGTGTGGAGGTCCCAGACGGTGGCGAGGGGTGCGTCGATCCGCGTGGTCAGGGTGACGAGGATGGGGGCGGTGGTGTCGATGGTGTGCATGCGGGGTCCTTGCCGGTGCTTCGAACGGGTGGGGTTTGCCGGGGTGGATCAGGTGGCGGGTGCGGGGTCGGTCGCCTGGCGCTGCGGGGGCGGTGCCGGGGCGGCCGGTGTGGGGGGCGGGAGGGCGGCTCCGGGCCCGCGGCGGGCGGGACGGGCGGGGAGGGTGAGGGGCAGGGCGAGGAGGGCGGTGGCGGCCAGGACCGCGGCGGAGACCGCGAAGGCGGCCCGGTAGCCGGCGGTGAGGGCCTCCAGGTGGGGCTGGTGGGTGGAGGCGTGGGCGGTGACGGAGCCGGCCAGGGTGGCGAGGGCGGCGAGGCCGATCGCGCCGCCGACCTGGCGGGTGGTGTTGACCAGTCCGCCGGCGAGGCCCGCGTCCGGCCCGGGGACGCCGTCCACGGCGAGCGCGGTGAGCTGGACGAAGGCGATGCTCAGGCCGAGGCCGACCATGACGCTGGGGCCGAGTACGTCGGTGAGGTAGCTGCCGTCGGCGCTGATCCGGGACAGCCACAGCAGTCCGGCGGCCTCGGTGAGCAGGGCCGTGGTGACGGTCGCGGTGGCGCCGATGCGCCGGGCCACGCGGGGCGCGGCGATGGCGCCGAGGATGTTGGCCAGGGCGAGCGGGAGCTGGCCGGCTCCGGTGGCCAGCGGGCTCATGGCGAGGACCTGCTGCTGGTAGAGCGGGAGGAAGAAGAACAGGGCGATCCATACGGATCCGAGCAGGGCCATCAGCAGGTTGCCCGAGCGGACCCGGCCGGTGGTGAACAGGCGTGGTGGGATCAGGGCGTCGGGCCGGCGGCGTTCGATGACGGCGAAGGCCGTGAAGAGCGTTCCCGCGGCGAGGAGGGCGCCGAGTACCCGGGGGTCCGTCCAGCCGCTGCCGCGTGCGCTGGTCAGGGCCCAGACCAGGCAGGTCAGGGCGAGGGTGATGGCCGCGGTGCCCAGCAGGTCGAAGCGTCCGGCGGCGCGGCCCGCCGTCCGGGGCACGAACGCCGTGACGGCGGTGAGGACCAGCAGTGCTCCGAGCGCGACGGTGTGGAAGATCCAGGGCCAGCCCCATGCCTGGGTGAGTACGCCGCCGAGCAGGACGCCGCCCGCTCCCCCGGCGCCGGAGACCGCGCCCCACACCCCCAGCGCGCGGCCTCTGCCGGGGCCGGGCGGGAAGAGGTCCATGGTCAGGGCGAGTGCGGCGGGGGCGATGGCGGCGGCGCCGAGTCCCTGGAGGGCGCGGGCGGCGATCAGTACGGCCGGGGAGGCGGCCAGTCCCGCCGCGAGCGAGGCCGCCGCGAACACCGCGAGGCCGGTGAGGAGCACGCGGCGGCGGCCGAGGAGGTCGGCGGTCCGGCCGCCGGCCAGCAGGAGCGCCCCGAACGCCAGGCCGTAGGCGTTGACCACCCAGGTCGTGCCGCCGTCGGACAGGCCCACCCCGGCGCGGATCTGCGGCAGTGCCACGTTCACGATCGAGGTGGCCAGCATGACGGTGAACTGCGCCGCGGCCAGCGCGGCGAGCACGGTCCCGCGGTGGGGTGGTGAGGGTGCCCGGTCCTTCGTGCGTCCAAGGTTCATGGCGCACAGCCTCGTGCGGGGCGGTGTCCACTTTCCATGCCCGGTGGGGGCGGGCGCTGTCCAGTGCTGTCCGCGGCTGTCCACCCGGCCGGGCCCCTGGGGGTGTCGTCAAGGTCGTTCCGTACGCCCGCGGGGCGGGCCGTGCGGTGTCCGGTGTGTGTGCTCGTACGGCGGAGGGTCGCCCGTGTACCCGGAGGTACGGGGGCGGTCCCGGTGACGCGGCGGGCGGGCGTGCCCGGCGCCGCACGGCTGGAACGGGGGGTGCGGGATCCCCTAGTGGGGGCTGTGGAGTTCCTGCTGCCACAGGGCTTCGCAGAGCAGGTCCAGGCCCTGGCGCAGGTGGCGGCGGTAGGTGCCGTACGGGAGGCCGAGGCGGCGGGCGGCGGCTTCCTGGGTGGGGGCGCCGGAGAAGTAGCCCGCGGTCAGGGCTTCGCGGGCCCGTACGCCGCGCGGGTCGAGGGCGAGGTCGTCGACGGCCTGGCGGAGCAGGGTGCGCAGTGCGGTGGCGGGGTCCTCGGAGTCGGCGGCGAGGCGGACGCGGGTCAGGGCGCAGGCGGCGAAGGCGGTGGTGTCGCGCCAGTGGGCGAGGGCTTCGCGTACGGCTTGGTCGAACGCGGTGCGGGTGAGGCCGGCGGGCCGGGGGCGGGCGGGGGTGTCGGTGGCGGTGATGAAGCGGCGCAGCCAGGTCTCGACGGGGATCTGGCGCCAGTCGACGCTGAACAGGCCGTAGGTGTGTTCGCCGACCCGGGGGCGGGTCCCGGTGTCTTCGAGGGTGCCTTTGACGCGTGCGGCCCAGGTGTCGGCGTCCTGGAAGACGGCGAAGCCGTAGGCGCGTCCGCGGGCGCGGGCGGCCTCCGCCTGGGCGCGGGAGCTGCTGAGGTCGATGACGCGTGAGGGGATCTGGTAGCGGCCGGGGTAGACGGAGAAGCGGCTGATGCCGATGTGCTCGCCGGGTCTGACCGGGTCGGTCGTCTGGGTGTGCTGCCAGGCGGCCGCGACGACGGGGTCGGTGGCCAGGTCGTGGGGGTCGGGTGGGGCGGGCAGTTCGAGGCGGGTGGTGAAGGCGACGGTTTCTCCGGTGCTGACGAGGCGGTAGACGCTGAAGGCCTGGGGCTGGCGTTGTGCCCAGTAGCGGACCAGGTCGGCGCCGGCGGGTCCTTCGGTGTCTTCGGCCATGCGGAGGATGACATCGATGTCGTCGGGGTGCAGGGGGCGGTCGTGGACCTCGTCCTCGCGGGAGTGGGTGCGGACCCGGGTGAGGATGTCGGTTTCCCGGAAGAGGTAGAAGAGTTCGTCGGTGACGGTCCAGACGCGTTCTTCGGGGGCTTCGCGCAGGATCCGCAGGTATTCGTCGGCGAGCCGGCGGCGGATGGCGGTGAAGGCGTTGGGTGCCCGCCAGCGCAGGTCGGCCGCCAGGGCTTCGCGGGCGGCGTCGTGCGGGTGGAGGCCGCGGTGGGTGGATTCCATGAACGGCAGGTCGCGCAGCCAGTCGAAGAGCGGGTGGGCGTCCTCGTCGGGCAGTACCGCGGCGAGGAGTTCCTCGGACGTGGAGTGGGCCTGGGCGGCGACTTCCAGGGCGCGGCGGTGGGCCGGGGTGGGCACTTCTCCGATGAGTCCCGCCAGGAGGGTGCGCAGGATGCCGGCCGAGGGGGCCCAGAGTTGTTCCGGGTTCCAGCTGTCGGTTCCGGCGGCGGCGGCCAGGGACAGGGCCAGGGGGTTGCCTCCGGCGAAGTGCAGGACGCGGTCGCGGAGTTCGGGGCGGACCTGTGAGGCGGTGAGGAGGCTGCGGGCCTGTTCTTCGGAGAACGGTTCCAGTTCGGCGAGGTGCAGGAGGCCGGCCCAGGCGGGGTCGGCGGTCCACTGGGGCTGTGGGGCGTGGCGGCCGGCGAGGACGGCGAGGGTGCCTTCCGCGGTGCGGGGCAGGAAGTGCTGCCACAGCCAGCTTTCCAGCCATTGGCAGTGTTCGAAGGAGTCGACGAACAGGACGGTGCCGGGATTGTTCAGGGCGGGGGCGGCGGCGCGTTCGAAGTCGGCCGGGTCGCGGCTGACGAAGCGGCCGTCGAGTTCGACGAGCGGCCGGCCGGCGGCCCGGGCCCGGTCGGCCAGGCAGCGCAGCAGCGCCGACTTTCCGATGCCGCCGGGGCCGTGGGCGTAGAACGCGAAGGGGGCGTGTGGGTCCCCGTCCAGTGCCTGGTCGAAGCGTGCGAGTTCCCTCTCGCGGCCGATGAACGCGCGGGTGCGCGCGGTGCGCAGTCTTTCTCCGACAGACGCCATGACGTCTCACATCCCCCTGTCCCGGTACCGGGACCCCTGTCCGGAAGTATTCTGGCGGGCTGGGCGGCGGCGGTCCGGTGCGGGGCACGCGTGGGTGGTGGTCGGTCACCACGCTGTGCCGGGGCGCCGCGCCGGCCGGTCGACGACCAGGCCCTGTCGGCCGAAGGACGGGGCGTCCGGTGGTGGGACGCCGAGTGGGCCGTCGGCCGGGCGGCCACTCTCCGAGGATCCTAACAAGCGTTCGGGTTTCGGAAGTTGGCCTGAACTGCGAGTGCTGTGACCGGCACTAGCTGACGTGTGCCAGGTTCCCGTCGTCGGAGTGGCCGTCGAGGTGGCGGGTGTTCTCCACTACGCGCCGGAAGCGTCCGTCGGGGGCGTGCTCGGCGAAGAGGTACACCTCGATGCGGGAGGTCTGGCCGTTGTGCTGGGTGATGGTGACGGTGTGGCGGTCGGCGTAGCGCGGTCCGTCGCGGAGTTCGTCGTGGACCTCGACGTGGCCGGAGCGGACCAGGGAGCGCAGGCGGGTCATGTGCCGGGCGAAGGCGGTGCGGTCGCTCCACACGCCGTCCGTGCACTGGTTGTAGTCGGGGGTGAAGTGGCGGTCCAGGGCCTCGTCGAGGCTGGGGAGGGGGGTGAACAGCAGGTCGTCGAGGGCGCGGGTGATGTCGGTCGGTGTCATCGCGGTGGTCTCCTGAGGCGGGTGGTGCGGGTGGGGGCGGGTGGGGCGGGTGTGGGGATCAGTGCGGGCGGGGTCAGTGCGGGCGGGGTCAGTGCGGGACGGGGGTGAAGTCCGTGACGGGGGTGAAGTCCAGGGGCAGGGAGGCGGGGCCGCGGGTGTAGAGGCCGGTTTCCCGGTAGGGGTGGCCGGGGCTGTGGCGGACCTGGTCGAGGAGGGGCAGGAGCATCGCGGCGACGGTCTCGAGCTCGGCGCGGGCGAAGGCGGCGCCGACGCACTGGTGGAGTCCGGTGCCGAAGGCCAGGTGCTGGGCGGCGGCGGTGAAGGAGCGGGCGGCGCCGAGATCGGGGCGGTGGATGTCGAAGGTGTCCGGGTCGGTGAACGCGTCGGGGTCGCGGTTGGCCGCGCCGATCATGCAGAAGACGGTGGCTCCCGCCGGGACGGTGGTTCCGGCGAACACGGCGTCCTGCTCGGCCTGCCGGGGGATGAGCTGGACGGGCGGGGTGTAGCGCAGGGTCTCGGCGATCGCGGCGGGCAGCAGGCCGGGATCCTGGCGGACCTGGGCCAGCTGCGCGGGGTGGTCGATGAGGTGTTTGAAGAGCAGGGCGAGGGTCTTGTCGGCGGGTTCGGTGGCGGCGGCCAGGACGTTGACGATCAGCGCGGTGACGTCGCGGTCGCTCATGGCGATGCCGTCGAACTCGGCGGTGCACAGCGTGGAGATGAGGTCGTCGCCGGGGTGGCGGCGGCGCTGTTCGATGACGGGGAGGAGGTACGCCTCCAGCTGCTCGGCGCAGTCCAGGCAGTGGCGGCGGCGTTCGGGGGTGAGGACGATGCTGGTGATGAACTCGGCGACGCCGCTGTGCCAGGCGGCGATCCGCCGCCAGTCCTTCTTGTCGAGGGCGAGGACGTCGAGGGTGACGTGGACGCCGAAGGGCTTGCCGAAGTCGTTGACGAGGTCCACCCGTCCCAGGGGCAGGAAGGGTGCGATGAGCTCGGCGGTGTTGGTGCGTACGGCTTGGATCTGCTCGTGCAGGGCGGGTCCGGTGAAGGCCCGGATGACGATCTTGCGTTTGGCGGTGTGCTCGGCGCCGGTCATCTGGGCCAGGACCGGGCCGCGCATCACCGGTTCGGCGCGTTCCTGGAGCGTCTCGGTGCTGAACGCCTCGTGGTCGGTCAGCACCCGCTTCACGTCCTGGTAGCGGGAGAGGAAGTAGCTGCCGGTTTCGGGCTCGTAGTGCACCGGTGTCCGCTCCCTCAGGCGGGCGAAGTGGCGGTAGGGATCGGCGGCGAAGTCCTCGGACAGGATGCTGAAGCGGGAATCGATCAGGGACATGGCGGGTGGACCTAACGGGTGAGGGAAGCGGGGGCTCGGGCCGGGCGGGGAGCGTGTGCTGCCCGGTGGTGGGGCGTGGGGTCCGGGATATGGGGCGGGGGTGCGGGGCGGGCGGCAGGGGGGCGGGACGGCGGGGGGCGGGACGGCGGGTGGTGCCTCCGTGGGCTGTCCGGGCCGGCCGGCCGTCTTCCCGCGTACCGGGTCACGCCGCGGGCCGCGGGCGTTCGCGCGGCGGTCCGGCGGCTGTGTCCGTGACGTCTTCGGCGGGGCCGCGGGGCTGACCGGCGGCGGGTGGGCGGTGGCCGCCGCCGGAGTGCGCGACGGTACGGGCACGGCACCGTGGTCCGGGACGGCCCGGGACGGCCCGGCCCGGCCCTGACGGCGTAGCCCTGCCCGGTCCTGACGGCCCGGTCCTGACGGCGTGGCCCCGCGAGATCCGAAGGGGCGCCCTACCGCGCGGGCGGGCCGGAGGGGCGTCCGCGTGACCGGCGGGTGGCGAGGATCGCCAGGTGCACGGCCAGGGCCCCGGCGGCCAGCCCGATCTGCCAGAGGGGGCCGCCGGAGGCGATGCCGGCCACCAGGTAGCCGGTGAGGATCACGGCGAGCACCGCGTCCGGCAGGACGCCGCCCCGCTTCCACCCCGCGCGGGGCGCGTCCGCTTCGGCCAGGCGCAGCGCGTACAGCTCCACGGGGCCGAACTCCTGCCCTGCGGCGTGTCCGGTGGCGTCGAGGTGGCCGGCGGCCTCCTCGGTCAGTTCCGCGGCGCGTGCGCGGGGTATCGCGTGGCGCTCTTCGAGCAGCCGGGTCAGCTCGCGCAGCCAGAGTTCGCGCTCTTGGGCGTCCGGGGCGTCCGTTTCGGGTTTCATCATCAGTCCTTCGGGGTCTTCGGTCGGTGTGCGCCGTACGGCAGGAGCAGCGCGAGGCCCGGCAGGCACAGGAGCGGGGCGGGGAGGTGGCCGACCGGCTCGCCGGGGAGGGAGGTGAGGGCGGCCGCGCCGAGCAGCGTCGCCGCGGCCACGGCCGCCCACCCCGGTGCGCGGCGCCGCCGGTTGGGGAGGGTGGGCAGGAGGCCGGCGCCGGCCAGGGCCGCGGCGATGAGCGCGGAGCCGGCCAGTGCGCCCGGAGTCAGGGGCAGCATGAGGCCGTGCACCGCCCACAGGCAGGCGCCGGCTGTCAGGGAGGCCAGGGCGACCGGGGCGGCGGCGGCGCGGAGGGCTTCCCGGGGTGTCGGGTCGGGGTGGGCCCGGCGCAGGCGTTCCCCGGGCGGGAGGCGGGCGCCGGCCACGGCGGTGGCGTACTCCTCCGGTGGGCCGAAGGCGTCTTGGGGGCTCTCGCCGCTGTCCGCGCAGTGCTGCGTGACCTCGTCGAGCACCGTGTCGGCAGTGTCGGCGTCCACGGAGCGCGCGGCCAGGGCGAGCCGGACCCGCGCGTTCCATCTGATGGCGGGGTCACTCATGGGTCTCCTTTACGGGTCTCCTCCGCGCCGGGTGACAGGAGCCGGGCCATGGCGTCGGAGAACCGGCCCCAGCCGGCGGTCTCCTGTCGCAGCCGGGCGCGTCCGGTGTCGGTGAGGCGGTAGACCTTGCGGCCCGGGCCGCCCTCCCCCGGTTCCCACCGGGCCTCCACCGTCCCGTCGGCCTCCAGGCGGCCGAGTACCGGGTACAGCGCGCCGCCGCGGACGGTGCCGAAGCCCCGAGCGGCCAGTTCCCGCACCAGCGCGTAGCCGTGCCGGTCGCCTTCGGCGAGCACACCGGCGAGGGCGAGGGGCAGCACTCCGCGCAGCCAGCCGGTCATGGGCTCCGTACCGGTCATCCGCAGGTCACCTCGCTCTCTACTCCCGGAACCCGACTAGTTCGTTCTCAGAGTAGTGTGGACGTGTGTTCGCTCCGCGTCAACGTCCATTCGGACGGGGTGACTTGGCGGGCGGAGTGGCCTGTACGGCCTACATCAGCGGGTGTTGGGGGTGCGGGCGGGCGGGGCGGCCGCGCCGCGCCCGCCGCCGACGGGTGCGGCGGGGCGGGCGGGGCGGGGGCGGGGGTCAGCCGACGCGCGGTATCCGTGTGACGTGGCCGCGGGCGTCGGTGAAGACGCGGACGCGGTCCTCGCGGAAGTCCATCGTCACCGCGGAACCGTCCGCGACGACCGGGACCTGGACGATGCCGGGGTTGGTGCGGCGGATCAGCGCGACCGCCTCGTCCGCCGGGCGCCCCACCAGTTCGGGCCATTGCTCTGCGGCCATGTGCGTCGTCCTCTCTCGATGCGGGTGTCCGTCTCCCCCTACCCGTCCGGCCGGGGGCGAACGGGCGGGAGCGGGCCGGGTCCGCCGGCCGGCCGCGGCGCGGAAACCGGCCGGGCGGGCGGGCCGGGGTCCGTGCCGGGGCCGGTGGGGGGCCGCCGTAGGCTGGGCGGGTGACCCTGCGCAGCCTTCACGACCGATCCGCCCTGGCCGACCGCTTCGGGCGCGACCCGGCGATGCACCTGATGGAACTCGGCGACCTCGACGATCTGCTGTGGCCGCACACCAGTTGGTACACGGTGTCGGACGACGGCCCGGTCGCCCTGCTGTACGCGGTCGGCGACATCCCGACCCTGCTCGCCTTCGCCCGCCCGGGGGAGGCCGCCGGGCTGGAGGAGCTGGCCGGGGCGCTGCTGCCGGTCCTGCCCCGGAGTTTCTTCGGGCACCTCACCGGAGCGGCCGGCAAGGTCCTGGAGTCGGCGTACGCGGTCCGGCCGCACGGCACGCTGCTGCGGATGGCGCTCACCGACCCCGGCCGGGCCGCCCTGCACGCGGACGGCCCGTGGCGGCCCGCCCCGCTGGACCGGAGTGATCTGCCGGAGCTGCTGGCGCTGTTCGAGCAGGCGTACCCGGGGAACTGGTTCGACCACCGGATGCTCGACACCGGCCAGTACGTGGGGGTCCGGCAGGACGGGCGGCTGGTCGCCGTCGCGGGGGTGCACGTCTACTCGGCCGCCTACCGGGTCGCCGCGATCGGGAACGTCGCCGCGCACCCCGGGGTGCGCGGGCGGGGCGCGGGCGGGGCCTGTGTCGCGGAGCTGTGCCGGCGGCTCGGGCGGAGCGTGGACCACATCGGGCTGAACGTGCGGGCGGACAACGCCACGGCCGTCGGGCTCTACCGCAGGCTCGGGTTCTCGGAGGTCACCGAGTTCGCCGAGGCCACCTTCACGGCGCTCCCGCGGGCGTCGGCCGGCTGAGGCCGAGCGGGGCCGCCGCTTCCCGCGGGCGGTCCCCTGCCCGCGGGAGGTATCCGCTCACCGCGTGGCCGTCGGCCGGTCCGTGGCCAGGCCCAGGAAGAAGCGGCAGGTCCGGGCGAGTTCCTGGAGCTGTACGTACGCGGCCGGGCCGTCGTCGGGCAGTCCGTCGGCCAGGACGCGGCGGGTGTCCTCCAGGGTCGCGGTGTCCGGGCGCTGTCCGGGCCGGACGGCGAGCGGCATGAGGAGGCCCAGGTGCCCGCTGAGCCACAGGAACCACAGGCGGCGCAGGGGGGCGGGCGGCAGGTCCTCGTACGGTGCGAGGACGATCGTGATCGACTCGCCGATGACCGCCACGTCCAGCGGTGCCGCGGCGGCGGCCGGGTCGTCGGCGTCCTGTACGAGGAATGCGCCGGCCTTCGCGGTTGCGCTCACGCGTGTCCCTGTCCCTTCTCTCCACAGCTCACCGGTGGTCCCGGGCTGGTGCACCACCGGGGAGAAGTCTCGCGCGGAACCGGCGGCGGGGCCGTGAAATGCGCCGAGGACGCACCACGGGGCATCGTGTGGGAGTAGCGTCTTCCCTCTTCCTCTCTTCTTCGCCCCGCCGGACCGCTTCCCCGGGCTCCTTCGCCGGGCGCGGGCCAGGCCGCGCAGGGTCAGGCCGCGCAGGGCCAGGCCGTCGGCGCCCGAGGCGGCGAGGACGGCTTCCGCCCGTTCCGGCAGGGCGGCCCTGAGATGTCCGTGGTGGTACGGGCCGGCGGCAGGCTCGCCACGGCCGGGCGGGTCGTCGGCGCCGCCCGCCGTGCCCTCGAACGCGGCACGACCCCGCCGAGCGTGGTCGCGGGCCTGGGGCGGAGGTGACGGGGACCGTCCGGGCAGGGTACGAAGTCCTGGTGAACGAACAGACCCCGGCCGCGACCGTCCGCGTCTTCATCGCGCTCGCCCCGCCCGACGACGCGAAGCAGGAACTGGTGCGGGCGCTGGGCCCCGCCTACGAGGCGTACCCGCGCATGCGGTGGAACCGGGTCGAGGACTGGCACATCACGCTGGCGTTCCTCGGTGAGCTCCCGGTGGGGGCCGTGGCGCTCCTGCGGACGCCGCTCGCGGGCCTCGCGGCGGCGGGCAGGCCCGTACGGCTGGCGCTGCGCGGCGGCGGGCACTTCGACGAGCGGGTGCTGTGGAGCGGGATCGACGGGGACCTCGACGGGCTGCACCTGCTGGCCGCCGGGGTGCGGGGCGTGGTCAAGGAGTGCGGGATCGCCTTCGAGGACCGGCCGCTGCGCCCGCATCTGACGCTGGCCCGGGCCCGGCGGGGCGATCCGTCCGGGGCGGTGGGGGCCGCCGCCGGGCTCGCCGCGTTCACCGGCCGCCCGTGGGAGGCCGGGCGGCTGCACCTGGTCGGCAGCAACATCGGCCGCGGCCCCGGGCCGATCCACTACCGCGACATCGTGGCCTGGGACTTCGGCGGCGGGAGCTGACGGCCCCCGCCCCGGCCGGGTGCCACCGGTGAACCGCACCCGGCCCTGGGGGCGGCAGGCGCGTCGGCCCGGTCCGGCGGAGCCCCGGCGCCCGCGGACCCGGACCCGGCCCCGGACACCCCGTTTACCGGGGCGGAAACGGGAAACGCGGGTGTCAGCGGGCCGGCACGACATCCCCCCTGTCGCAGGCCCGTCCGGTGGAGCGCCGTACGCGCACGCCCCGTCCCCCCGGGCGCGCGTACGGCCCACCCTCCCCCGCTCCCCCTCCGCTCCGCGGCCCGTGGCCGGCCGTGTGGAGAGAACCGCGGCCAGTTTTGCATGAACATACGCACTCATGCATAATCTTCCTATGTCTAAGGTCCTCACCTCCCTTCCCGCCGGCGAGCGCGTCGGCATCGCCTTCTCAGGCGGCCTCGACACCTCGGTCGCGGTCGCGTGGATGCGCGACAAGGGCGCCGTCCCGTGCACCTACACCGCCGACATCGGCCAGTACGACGAGCCCGACATCGCCTCGGTGCCCGGCCGGGCGAAGGCGTACGGCGCCGAGATCGCGCGCCTGGTCGACTGCCGTGCGGCGCTGGTGGAGGAAGGTCTGGCCGCCCTCGCCTGCGGGGCGTTCCACATCCGCTCGGGCGGCCGCGCCTACTTCAACACCACGCCGCTCGGCCGCGCCGTCACGGGCACCCTCCTGGTCCGGGCGATGCTCGAGGACGACGTGCAGATCTGGGGCGACGGCTCGACGTTCAAGGGCAACGACATCGAGCGGTTCTACCGCTACGGGCTGCTCGCCAACCCGCACCTGCGGATCTACAAGCCCTGGCTGGACGCGGACTTCGTGACCGAGCTGGGCGGCCGCAAGGAGATGTCGGAGTGGCTCGTGTCCCACGAGCTGCCCTACCGCGACAGCACGGAGAAGGCGTACTCCACCGACGCCAACCTGTGGGGCGCCACCCATGAGGCCAAGACCCTGGAGCACCTGAACACCGGGGTGGAGACCGTGGAGCCCATCATGGGCGTGCGGTTCTGGGACCCCTCGGTCGAGATCGCCGCCGAGGACGTGACGATCGGCTTCGACCAGGGCCGGCCGGTGACGGTCAACGGGAAGGAGTTCTCCTCCCCCGTCGACCTGGTGATGGAGGCGAACGCCATCGGCGGCCGCCACGGCCTGGGCATGTCGGACCAGATCGAGAACCGGATCATCGAGGCCAAGAGCCGCGGCATCTACGAGGCGCCCGGCCTGGCCCTGCTGCACGCCGCGTACGAACGCCTGGTCAACGCGATCCACAACGAGGACACCCTCGCCCAGTACCACAACGAGGGACGGCGCCTGGGCCGGCTGATGTACGAGGGCCGCTGGCTGGACCCGCAGGCCCTGATGGTCCGCGAGTCGCTGCAGCGCTGGGTCGGCGCGGCCGTCACCGGCGAGGTGACGCTGCGGCTGCGGCGCGGTGAGGACTACTCGATCCTCGACACCACGGGCCCGGCGTTCAGTTACCACCCGGACAAGCTGTCCATGGAGCGCACCGAGGACTCGGCGTTCGGCCCGGTGGACCGGATCGGCCAGCTCACCATGCGCAACCTCGACATCGCCGACTCCCGGGCCAAACTGGAGCAGTACGCCGCGCTCGGCCTGATCGGCACCGGTGGACACCACGCCATCGGCGCCGCCCAGGCGGCCGCGACCGGGCTGATCGGGACCCTGCAGGAGGGCGGCGCCGAGGCCATCGCCTCCCGCGGCGAGGTCTCGGACGACGACGTGATGCTGGACCGCGCCGCGATGGAGTCCGGCACCGACTGACCGGCAGCGCCGGGAAGCCGGGAAGCCGGGAAAGGGCCGGCCGGGCGCCATCGGGCGCCCGGCCGGCCCTTTCGCGTGGGGGCGGCGCGTCGGCGCGGGCGGGGCGCGTCAGACCGGCAGGTCGCCGAAGGCCATGGCACCGCGCCCCGTCACGGGCGGCGGCCGGTGTGGTGGCGCCCTCGCGGCGCCGCGGGCCCCTACGGTGGGCCGGGTGACCGAACACGCGGCGGACCCCCAGGCGGCCGCGGCCCAGCTCAAGGAACGGCTGTACGCGACGATCACCATGATCTCCGTGGTCATCGGGCTCGCCGCCAGCGGCCACGTGGACGTCCTCGGCGCCGTGGCGACGGTGGCGACCACGTCGCTGGGCCTGTGGCTCGCCTCGCTCGTCGCCGACCAGCAGGCCCACCGGGTCACCCACGGCGCCTTCGCGACGGGACGGGAGCTGCGCGCGATGCTCTTCGTCAGCAGCCCCCTGCTGCTGTCCGCGGTGGGGCCGCTGGCCCTGATCGGCTTCTCGGCCCTGGGGGCGATGGCCCTGGAAACCGCCCTGCTCACCGCGGCCGGCGTCAACGTCGCCACCCTGTTCGCGTGGGGGTGCTACGGCGGGCTCCGCATGGGCGGGGGAACGGCGTTCGCCCTGCTGGCCGGTGCCATCGACGCCGCGATCGGCACGGCGGTGGCGGTGGTGAAGGCCTCCGCCGGCCACTGAGCCGGCCCGCGGCCTCCCCCGGGGCCGTCCGGCCGGTGCGCGGGCCCGTGCTCCCCCGCTCAGCACTCCCCGGGCCGCCTGCCCCGGCGGGAGCGCCGCCCCGAAGCCGGCCCCGCCCAGGGCGGAGCGGGCCGCGGCGGCGGCCCGGTCGGCGCGGCGGCGCCCGGCATGCGGTCCGGTTCCGGCGGGGCCGGCGGGCCGGTTCACGGCCGGGCGGGAGGGCCGGTCCGGTCGCCGGGCGGGTGGGGCGGGGCGTCCGGTTCTGGCCCTGTGCGGGAGGGAGGGCCGCATACGATCGGCCGATGGCGCGTTCCCTGCCGGTTGCCCCTCCGTCCTCGGTGCTCTCGGACGGAGTTGTCGTCGTGCGGCTGCGGCGCGCGTCCGATCTGGATGCCATCGCGGAGGCGGGTCACGACCCCGAGAGCAGGCGCTGGCTGGACGACGCGCCGATGGACGGGGAGGCCCGCGGTACGAGCATGGCGCGGGTCGAAGAGGCGTGGCGGAGCGGGCGGGCGGCTCCGCTGGTGGTCGCGGACGCGGTGACCGACGTACCCGTCGGGATCGTCAACCTGCAGTTCCGGGGGGACGACGTCGCCACCGTCGCCTACAGCGTGTTCCCCGCGAGCCGGGGGCGCGGCCTCGCATGACGGTCGTCTTCGCCCGCCGGGCACCGCGGCGGTGGCGGCGGGCGAACGCGGCGGCGCCCTCCGCCGGGGGCGGGCGGGCGCTCGGGGCGGCGCCGGGCAGGCGGTCACGCGGGGCCTCGGGCCGGCGGGCAGGCGGGGCGGCGGTCGGGTCAGGTGGCCCGGTCGGTGTCCGCTTCGCGGTGCATTCCCGTGCACAGGGCCCACACGACGAAGAGGTTGACGGCGATCAGCACCAGGGCCCACCAGGGGTAGTACGGCAGCCACAGGAAGTTGGCGATCGCTCCCAGACCGGCCACGGCGACGCCGAAGAAGCGCGCCCACAGGGCTCCGGTGAGCACGGCGCAGCCCGCGATGATCAGGACGATGCCCAGGATGAGGTGGATCCAGCCCCAGCCCGTCAGGCTGAACTCGAACACGTAGTGGCGGGTCGCGAGGAACAGGTCGTCCTTGGCGAGGGCGGCGATCCCCTCGAAGAGCGCCATCACCCCGCCGAAGATCATCAGGGCTGCCGCCAGAACGGTGGTACCGGATGTGGGCGCGTGCCAGGGGCTGGGCTGCGCCCGGCCCGCTCGGGGCCTGGTGGCATCACTGGCCATGGCGGTCTCCTCAGGTGGCGGAACCGGCCGCGCGTGCCGAGACCGGCGAGGTCCCCGGTTTTCAGCGTGTCACGGCCGCTGTCCCTCGGCACTCCGGCCCGCGGACCGGGCCGCGTCGGCGGCCGCGAGCACCCCGGCGAGGGCGGCGGCCCGGGGCCGGTCCCAGCGTTCGGCGCAGGCGGGGAGGTCGTGGTCGTCTCCGGCCAGCAGGAGCGGGAGCACGGCCCGGATCGCGGCCGGGGAGGCCAGCCGGTCCACGGGCAGGGGCTCGGCGAAGTCGGCGCCGCCCCACTCGTCGGTCAGGGCGGCATAGCTCCAGCCGTCGACGGAGTTCCAGAACAGCAGCATGCCGTGCGGCCACTCCTCCGTGTCGAGCACCGGGCCGACGGCCGCCGGGAGCCCGTCGCGCCACACCGTCCTGGGCCCGGTGCGCCGGTAGTAGAAGCCGGCCTCCAGGCGGCCCCCGTCCTCCTGCGCGGACCACTCGTCCGGCTCGTACGCGCCGCCGGGCCCGTCCATGGCGGCGACGGCCTCGGCGTAGGCGCGGTGCGGTAGCTCGGGCGCTGCGGGCACGGGGCGTCTCCTCATGGGCCTTGCGGGCGATGGCGGGGGCGGCCGGAGCGCGGTCACGCGTACGGCCGTCCGTCCGGCTCAACGGTCCCGCCGGGGCCGGGGAGCGGCCGGGGCGCCGATTTCACCCTGGGGGGCGGGTCCTTGACCTCAAGTGTGCTTGAGGGCGCAGGCTCGGGGTGTCGTCGCGTCCTACGGGAGGGAACCCGCCGTGAAGTCCGCCGTCGTGAAGTGCGCCGCGCAGTCCGTCATCCGCCCCGGCTTCGCCCGGGCGGGCGTCGGCGCCGTCAAGGCGAGCAGATGGCGGCTGGGCACCCCCGAGCGGCAGCGGGCCGCCGTGGACGCCATCGCCGGGGCCTGGGAGGGGCGGCCCTGGCCGGCCGCGGCCCTCCTGTCGTACACGGTGCTGGCCGGGACGGACGGCGACACCCTCTTCCACTTCTCGCAGTGGGCGGACGGGGCGGCGTACGAGGAGTTCTTCCGCACCACGCGCGACGGCCGCAACGCCGAGGTCGACGCGGCGGTGCCGGGCATCGTCCGGGTGGGCGTGGACGACTACCTGCCCTACCGGTCGGTGGGCACCGCGGCCGTGACGCCCGGCTGCGTGGTCGTCGTCGAGGCGGCCTTCGGCCCGGCCGTGCCGGACGCGGCGCGCGCGTTCGCCGACCTCGTCCTCGACGCGCGGGCCACCGACCCGGCGCCGGCGGCCGGCGGGCTCTCCGGCAATTTCCACCTCTCCCCGGACGGGACCCGCATGCTCAACTACGCCGAGTGGGACAGCGAGCGGGCCCACGCGCGGGCGCTCGCCTCGCCCGGTCCCGGTGTCGGATCCGACACCGGGCAGTGGCGCCGGGTCCTGGACTTCGCGGCTCTGGGCACCAACGGGTTCCGGCGCTACGTCCCGGCCCTGGCCCTGGTCCCGCGGCCGTAGGGGGTGTCGCCGGAGTCGTCCCGTACGCCCGTACGCCCGCACGGCGGGAGCGGCCTGGCCGGCACACCCCCGGGGTCACCGGGCCCGTGCGCGGCGGCGTTTGGGAGGGAGCGGGCGGGTCATACGCGGGGGTACGGGAGACGGCGAGGAGCGGCGCGGTCCCCGCGGCGGTCCCCAGCCGTGCGATGGCGTGAGCCGCCATCGCGCGGCTGGGGATCCGTTGTGAACCGGCCCGGTGGGCGACGGGCCCGCCCTGCCGGGGCGTACGGCCGGGCCACGCGTACGGCGGTCGCGTACGGCGGTCACGCGCGCGGGCGTACCGGGCCCGTGCGTACGGCGGTCAGGCGCGGCGGAACATGTCCGCGGCGCCGCCCCGGTGCCGGCCGCCCCGGACGGGGCCCTCCTGGCGGGGGACTTCGCGGCCTTCCCGGAGCCACTGCCGTTCGAGGGCGTCGTAGATCGGCGACTCGGAGGCCGGCCGGCGGAGCGCCGGCGGCTCGGCGAGGCCCGACTGCGGCGTAACGGTTCTCTGGTCCATACCCGGCCCAACGACCCCACCCGGCCGCCGTGGCGGGCCGTGATCCATCCGTCATCACCGCCCGGGCCCCGCCGGGCGGCTCGGTGCCGGGCGGGGCCGTGCGCCGGCGAAGACGGTGACGGGGTGGCCGGACTCCATGAGCACGGAGGTGATGACCTTCCGCTGCTCGCCGTTGTCGGAGCCCCAAGAGGCCGTTTTGAGCCCGAAGAGGTCACCCATGATCCGGCCCACCGGCCTTTAGCGCGCGGCGCCCCCGCTCCCGCGGGGCGGGCCGAGGGGGCGTGGCCCGCGCCGCCGGGTGCGTCAGGGATGCGTCAGGGATGGGTGCGCGGGCCCCCACCGGTGCGTGAACAGCGCGGACGTCCCCGAGAATGGGCGCATGGGACGCGGCAAGCTCAGGATCTACCTCGGCGCGGCGCCCGGAGTGGGCAAGACGTACGCGATGCTCTCCGAGGGCCACCGCAGGGTCGAGCGCGGCGGGGACGTCGTCGTCGGCTTCGTCGAGCACCACGGCCGGCCGCGCACCGAGGTCATGCTGCACGGCCTCGAAGCGGTGGAGCGCAGGGAGCTGGCCCACCGCGGCGCGGCCTTCACCGAAATGGACGTGGACGCGCTGCTCGCCCGCGCGCCCGCCGTGGCGCTCGTGGACGAGCTGGCGCACAGCAACGTGCCGGGTTCGCGCAACGCCAAGCGCTGGCAGGACGTGGAGGAGCTGCTGCGGGCCGGCGTCGACGTCGTGACCACCGTGAACATCCAGCACCTGGAGTCGCTGGGCGACGTGGTGGAGTCGATCACCGGGGTCCGGCAGCGCGAGACCGTGCCCGACGAGGTGGTCCGGCGGGCCGACCAGATAGAGCTGGTCGACATGTCGCCGCAGGCCCTGCGTCGGCGGATGGCGCACGGCAACATATACAAGTCCGACAAGGTCGACGCGGCCCTGTCCAACTACTTCCGCCCCGGCAACCTCACCGCCCTGCGCGAGCTGGCCCTGCTGTGGGTGGCCGACCGGGCCGACGAGTACCTCCAGCAGTACCGGGGCGAACACGACATCCGCTCGACCTGGCAGGCGCGCGAGCGGATCGTGGTCGGCCTCACCGGCGGGCCGGAGGGGCGCACGCTGATCCGGCGGGCCTCCCGGATGGCGGCCAAGGGCTCGGGCAGCGAGATCCTGGCCGTCTACATCGCCCGCAGCGACGGGCTCACCGGCGCCTCGCCGAAGGAACTCGCGGTCCAGCGGACCCTGGTCGAGGACCTCGGCGGAACCTTCCACCACGTGATCGGGGACAACATCCCTGACGCCCTGCTCGCCTTCGCCCGCGGGGTCAACGCCACGCAGATCGTGCTCGGCTCCAGCCGCCGCCGATCCTGGCAGTACGTCTTCGGCCCCGGCGTCGGTGCGAGCGTCGCCCGCGACTCGGGGCCCGACCTCGACGTGCACATCGTCACGCACGAGGAGGTGGCGAGGGGGCGCGGCCTGCCCGTGGTCCGCTCGGCGGCCCGGCTGGGACGGCCGCGGATCGTGGCCGGCTGGGTGGTCGGCGTGATCTTTCCCGCGCTGCTGTGCGTGCTGCTGACGCACGTGGACGCGGACCCGGGTCTCGCCAACGACATGCTGCTCTTCCTGGCGCTGACGGTCGCGGCCGCCCTGCTCGGCGGGCTCTGGCCCGCGCTGGCCTCGGCGGCCTTCGGCTCGCTGCTGCTGAACTACTTCTTCGCGCCGCCGCTGCACCGGTTCACCGTCTCCGACCCCAGGAACATGGTGGCCATCGCCGTCTTCTTCGGGGTGGCGGTCTCCGTGGCCTCGGTGGTGGACCTGGCCGCCCGGCGGACCCACCAGGCGGCGCGGCTGCGCGCCGAGTCGGAGATCCTCTCCTTCCTCGCCGGCAGCGTGCTGCGCGGCGAGACCCGGCTGGACGCGCTGCTGGAGCGGGTGCGCGAGACCTTCGCCATGGAGTCGGTGGCCCTGCTGGAGCGCGCCAACGACGTCGAGCCGTGGAACCGGGCCGGCAGCGTCGGCCCCAGCCCCGCCGCCCGGCCCGAGGACGCCGACGTGGACATGCCGATCGGGGACCACATGGCGCTGGCCCTGTCCGGACGGGTGCTGCCCGCCGAGGACCGCCGGGTGCTCGGGGCGTTCGCCGCCCAGGCCGCCGTGGTGCTGGACCGCCAGCGGCTGGTCGGCGAGGCCGAGGACGCCCGCCGGATGGCCGAGGGCAACCGGATCCGGACCGCGCTGCTGGCCGCCGTCAGCCATGACCTGCGTACGCCGCTGGCCGCCATCAAAGCCTCCGTCACCTCGCTGCGCTCCGACGACGTGGAGTGGTCCGAGGAGGACCGGGCCGAGCTGCTGGAGGGCATCGAGGCCGGCGCCGACCGGCTCGACCACCTGGTGGGCAACCTGCTGGACATGTCCCGGCTCCAGACCGGGACCGTCACCCCGCTGATCCGCGAGATCGACCTCGACGAGGTGGTCCCGATGGCGCTGGGCGGCGTACCGGAGGACAGCGTCCTGCTGGACGTGCCCGAATCGCTGCCGATGGTGGCGGTGGACCCGGGGCTGCTGGAGCGCAGCGTGGCCAACGTGGTGGAGAACGCCGTCAAGTACAACCCGCCGGGGCAGCCGGTGCTGGTGGCGGCCAGCTTCCTCGGCGACCGGGTCGAGGTACGGGTCGTCGACCGCGGCCCCGGCGTGCCCGACGAGGCCAAGGACCGGATCTTCGCCCCCTTCCAGCGGTACGGGGACGCCCCGCGCGGGGCGGGCGTGGGCCTCGGGCTCGCGGTCGCCCGCGGCTTCGCGGAGGCCATGGACGGCACCCTGACCGCGGAGGACACCCCGGGCGGCGGGCTCACCATGGTGCTCACGCTGCGCGCGGCGGCCCGGGCCGGCGCGCCTTCGGGCGTCGTGGTGGACGGCGAGGGGCGGAGCGTGGAACACGGCCGGGAGCAGGGCCCCGGCCGCGACCACAGCCAGGACCGCGGTCGTGACGACCGCGACCGTGATCGGACACGACAGAAAGCAGGACCCCAATGACCCGGGTGCTCGTGGTGGAAGACGAGCCGCAGATCGTGCGTGCCCTCGTGATCAACCTGAAGGCGCGCAAGTACGAGGTCGACGCCGCCGTCGACGGCGCGAGCGCCCTGGAACTCGCGGCCGCCCGCCATCCCGACGTGGTCGTCCTCGACCTCGGCCTGCCCGACATGGACGGGGTCGAGGTGATCAAGGGGCTGCGCGGCTGGACCCGGGTGCCGATCCTGGTCCTGTCCGCCCGGCACAGCTCCGATGAGAAGGTCGAGGCCCTGGACGCCGGCGCCGACGACTACGTCACCAAGCCCTTCGGCATGGACGAGCTGCTGGCCCGGCTGCGCGCCGCCGTGCGCCGGGCCGAGCCGGCCGCCGGCGCGGGCGGGGGCGAGGTGGTCGTGGAGACCGCGGGCTTCACGGTGGACCTGGCGGCCAAGAAGGCCGTACGGGAAGGACGCGACGTCCGGCTCACCCCCACCGAGTGGCACCTGCTGGAGGTGCTGGTCCGCAACGGGGGCAAGCTCGTCAGCCAGAAGCAGCTGCTCCAGGAGGTGTGGGGACCCTCGTACGGCACCGAGACGAACTACCTGCGCGTCTACATGGCGCAGTTGCGCCGGAAACTGGAGGCGGACCCCTCGCACCCCCGCCACTTCATCACCGAACCGGGCATGGGGTACCGCTTCGAGAGGTAGCCGGGGCGCCGGTACGCTTCCTGTATGAGTGCTGAACCGCGTCCCGAGAAGTCCGCGAAGCCGGTCAGGCCCGCGGGCCGGTTCCGCCGGATGATAGAGCGGCTGTCCACCTCGCAGGAGGACCTGCATTCGGCTGAGCTGCAGGAGGACGCAGAGGCCGCGGGGTGCCTGCGGATCTGCGACTGTTCCGACCGCCAGATAGTCAAGGTGACCGGAACGCTGCGTACGGTCACCCTCAGGCCCCGGGCCGGCGTCCCGGCCCTGGAGGCGGAGCTGTTCGACGGCTCGGCCGCCTTGGACGTGGTCTGGCTCGGCCGTCGCTCGATCGTGGGAATCGAGCCGGGCCGGCGCATGATCGCCTCCGGACGGATTTCCATGTCCCATGGCCGCCGGGTGCTCTTCAACCCGAAGTATGAACTCCGACCGCTCGGACAGGAGCAGTAACCGGTGACGTCATTCGGCAAACCGACCACCCCAGAGCCCGCGGACCCCGCCTCCACCCCTTCCGAGGACCAGAAGGCGGTGACGCAGGCGGCGCTCTTCGACGCCTTCGGAGGCATCCGGGGCACCGTGGAGACGATGCTCCCCGGGCTGCTCTTCGTCATGATCTACACGATCAACAAGGACGTGAAGCTGTCCGCCATCGCGGCGGGCGCGGTCGCGGTCCTGCTGGTGATCGTGCGGCTGCTGCGCAAGGACACGGTGAAGCACGCCTTCAGCGGCGTCTTCGGCGTGGGCGTGGGCGTCGCCTTCGCCCTCTTCACCGGCAGCGCCAAGGGCTTCTACCTGCCGGGCATGATCTACGGCGTCGGCCTGGGCGCGGCGTTCACGATCTCGGCGCTGGTCGGCTTCCCGCTGCTGGGCGTGATGCTGGGGCCGGTCTTCAAGGAGAACCTGTCCTGGCGCACCCGCAACCCGGGCCGCAAGAAGGCGTACACCAAGGCCAGCCTGGCGTGGGGCCTGATCTTCCTCGCCAAGTACGCGATCCTCTTCCCGCTGTACTGGTGGGGCGACGCGACGCAGCTGGGCTGGGTGCTGATCGCGCTGAAGCTGCCGCCGATGGTGCTCGCGGTGTACTTCACCTGGCTCTTCCTGGCCAAGGCGCCGCCGCCGATCAACGTGATCGAGGAGTGGGAGGCCGAGGAGCGGGCCGAGAAGGCCGCGAAGGCGGCGAAGGCAGCCGCCAAGGAGCCCGGCCTCTGACAGCCGTGGGGCAGCCGGCAGAAGGCAGCCCGCAGAAGGCAGCACGAAGGGGGCGGGACGACCGGTCGGTCGTCCCGCCCCCTTCGTCGTCACCCACCGGACGGGCCTGTGGACGCGTCCTACGGGCGGCGGGCCTGGAGGAGGATCTCCAGCTGTTCCTCACGGGCCTGGGCGGCCACGAAGAGCAGCTCGTCGCCGGGCTCCAGGGTCTCCTCCCCGTGCGGGGTGAGCACCCGGTTGCCCCGGATGATCGTGACCAGCGAGGTGTCCTCGGGCCAGCTGATCTCGCTGATCTGGGTGCCCGCGACCGAGGAGTCGGGCGGCAGGGTCAGCTCGACGAGGTTGGCGTCGCCGTGGCTGAAGCGGAGCAGCCGTACGAGGTCGCCGACGCTGACGGCCTCCTCGACGAGCGCCGACATCAGGCGCGGCGTGGAGACGGCGACGTCGACGCCCCAGGACTCGTTGAAGAGCCACTCGTTCTTCGGGTTGTTGACGCGGGCCACCACGCGGGGGACCCCGTACTCGGTCTTGGCGAGCAGCGAGACGACGAGGTTGACCTTGTCGTCTCCGGTCGCCGCGATGACCACGTTGCAGCGCTGGAGCGCGGCCTCGTCCAGCGAGGTGATCTCACAGGCGTCGGCCAGCAGCCACTCGGCCCGCGGGACCCGCTCCACCGAGATGGCGGTCGGGGCCTTGTCGACGAGGAGCACCTCGTGTCCGTTCTCCAGCAGTTCGGCCGCGATGGACCGGCCCACCGCGCCCGCCCCGGCGATCGCGACCCTCATGCGTGTGCCTCCTCAGGCCCCTCGGCGAAGGCCGCCTCGACCTTGTCGATCTCGTCCGTGCGCATCATCACGTGGACGAGGTCGCCTTCCTGGAGCACCGTCGCGGACGTCGGCAGCACGGCCTCGCCCAGGCGGGTGAGGAACGCGACGCGCACGCCGGTCTCCTCCTGCAGCTTGCTCACCTTGTGGCCGATCCAGGCCGTGGAGGTGTGCACTTCCGCGAGCTGTACGCCGCCGCTGGGGTCACGCCACAGCGGCTCGGCGCCCGACGGCAGCAGCCGGCGGAGCATCTGGTCGGCGGTCCACCGCACGGTCGCGACGGTGGGGATGCCGAGGCGCTGGTAGACCTCGGCGCGCTTGGGGTCGTAGATGCGGGCGGCGACGTTCTCGACTCCGAACATCTCCCGGGCCACGCGGGCCGCGATGATGTTGGAATTGTCACCGCTGGAGACGGCCGCGAAAGCGCCCGCGTCCTCGATCCCGGCCTCCCTCAGGGTGTCCTGGTCGAAGCCGACACCGGTGACGCGGCGGCCGCCGAATCCGGCTCCCAGCCGGCGGAATGCGGTGGGGTCCTGGTCGACGACCGCGACCGTGTGTCCCTGCTGTTCCAGGGTCTGCGCGAGGGCGGAGCCCACTCTTCCGCAGCCCATGATGACGATGTGCACGGCCGTCCTTCCGGCTGTCAGCGCTCGCTGGTTCCCAGCCTCATTGCATGCTCTGGCATAACAGGGTCTCAGACCATGGCCCAAGCTACACACGGGCGGTCACGAGGGGGGCCTCTTGGCGGGGTCTCCCGCGATGTGGTCGCGGAGGAATCGCGAAGGGATCGCGATACGAGGGGGTGGGGGGTTCGTCAGCCCGATTTCGAACGCTTACGATCCTCTCCGTGTCCAAACTGACCGACGTGCCCAAACGGATCCTGATCGGCCGGGCGCTCCGCAGCGACCGCCTCGGAGAAACCCTCCTGCCCAAGCGGATCGCCCTACCCGTCTTCGCCTCCGACCCGCTCTCCTCCGTGGCGTACGCCCCGGGCGAGGTGCTGCTGGTCCTGTCGATCGCGGGCGTGTCGGCGTACCAGTTCAGCCCCTGGATCGCCCTCGCGGTGGTCGTCCTGATGTTCACCGTGGTGGCCTCCTACCGGCAGAACGTCCACGCCTATCCGAGCGGCGGCGGCGACTACGAGGTCGCGAACACCAACCTCGGGCCCCGGGCCGGTCTCACCGTGGCGAGCGCCCTGCTCGTGGACTACGTCCTGACGGTCGCCGTGTCGATCTCCTCCGGCGTCGAGAACCTCGGCTCGGCGGTCGATTTCGTTATCGAGCACAAGGTGCTCTCGGCGATGATCATGATTGTGCTCCTCACGCTCATGAACCTGCGCGGGGTGAAGGAGTCCGGGAATCTCTTCGCCATCCCGACGTACGTCTTCGTCGGCGCCGTCTACATCATGATCGCCTGGGGCGCCTACCAGGGCATCGTCCTCGACGAGACCATGAAGGCCCCCACCGCGGATCTGGAGATCAAACCCGAACACGAGGGACTGGCCGGCTTCGCGCTGCTCTTCCTGCTGCTGCGGGCCTTCTCCTCCGGCTGTGCGGCCCTGACCGGCGTCGAGGCCATCAGTAACGGCGTCCCCGCCTTCCGCAAGCCCAAGAGCAAGAACGCGGCCACCACCCTCGCCCTCATGGGCGGCCTGGCCGTCACCATGTTCTGCGGCATCATCGGCCTGGCCATGGCCACCGACGTCAAGATGGCCGAGAACCCCGCCACCGACCTGATCGATAACGGCGTCGCGGTCGGCTCCGACTACGTCCAGCACCCGGTGATCTCCCAGGTGGCCGAGGCGGTCTTCGGTGACGGCAGCTTCCTGTTCCTCGTGCTCGCCGCCGCCACCGCGCTGGTCCTCTTCCTGGCCGCCAATACCGCGTACAACGGATTCCCGCTGCTCGGCTCGATCCTCGCCCAGGACCGCTACCTGCCGCGCCAGTTGCACACCCGCGGCGACCGGCTGGCCTTCTCCAACGGCATCGTGCTCCTCTCCGGCGCCGCCATGCTGCTCGTGTGGGTCTACGACGCGGACTCGACCAAGCTGATCCAGCTCTACATCGTCGGCGTCTTCGTCTCCTTCACACTGAGCCAGATCGGCATGGTCCGGCACTGGAACCGCCACCTGAAGTCGGAGCGCGACCCGGCCGCCCGCCGCCGGATGCACCGCTCGCGGGCCATCAACACCTTCGGTGCCTTCTTCACCGGCATGGTCCTGGTCGTCGTCCTGGCGACGAAGTTCACCCACGGCGCCTGGGTCGCCCTGCTCGGCATGGTCATCTTCTACGGGACCATGAGCGCGATCCGTAAGCACTACGACCGGGTCTCCGCCGAGATCGCCGCCGCCGAGGGGCCGAGCGACGACAGCGTGCGGCCCTCCCGGGTCCACTCCATCGTCCTCGTCTCCAAGGTCCACAAGCCCACGCTGCGGGCCCTGGCCTTCGCCAAGCTGACCCGCTCGGACACCCTGGAAGCGCTCAGCATCAGCGTCGACCCGGTCGAGACCAAGGCGCTGCGCACCGAGTGGGACCGGCGCGGGATCAACGTCCCGCTCAAGATCCTCGACTCCCCGTACCGGGAGATCACCCGGCCGGTCGTCGAGTACGTGAAGGGCCTGCGCAGCGAGAACCCGCGCGACGCCGTCAGCGTCTACATCCCCGAGTACGTCGTCGGCCGCTGGTACGAGCACCTGCTGCACAACCAGAGCGCGCTGCGACTGAAGGGCCGGCTGCTCTTCACGCCCGGTGTGATGGTCACCTCGGTGCCCTACCAGCTGGAGTCCTCCGAGCTGGCCAAGCGGCGGGCCAAGAAGCGCCAGGACTGGAACGCCCCGGGCGCCGTGCGGCGCGGGCCCGTCGACACCCCGCGCCCGCCGAAGGCGAAGGCGCCGCCGAAGAACCCTTCGGCGAAGTAGCGGGGCGGGGCGCGGCCCGGGGCGGGCTCGGCGCGGGGCCGGGTGCGGGCCGGGCGGGACGGTTGGCGAACGGCCGGACGAGATCCACGTAAACTGGTGGGTCGGTCGTCCGGCCGTTCCCTTTCATTTTTGGAGTCTCCCCACCATGACCGAGCAGAACGAGAAGCAGTCACTGGTCGGGGAGGAGTACGAGGTCGAGGTCGGTCCCGTCGCGCACGGCGGCCACTGCATCGCCCGGACCGCCGAGGGCCGGGTCCTGTTCGTCCGCCACACCCTGCCCGGCGAGAAGGTCGTCGCCAAGGTCACCGAGGGCGACGCCGACTCGCGTTTCCTGCGCGCCGACGCGATCACCGTCCTGGACCCCTCCAAGGACCGCACCCCGGCCCCCTGCCCGTACTCCGGCCCCGGCAAGTGCGGCGGCTGCGACTGGCAGCACGCCAAGCCCGGAGCGCAGCGCCGGCTCAAGGGCGAGGTCGTCGCCGAGCAGCTGCTGCGCCTCGCCGGGCTCACCCCGGAGCAGGCCGGCTGGGACGGCACCGTCATGCCGGCCGAGGGCGACAAGCTGCCGGCGGGCGAGGTCCCGCAGTGGCGCACCCGGGTGCAGTTCGCGATCGACGAGGACGGCAACGCGGGCCTGCGCAAGCACCGCTCGCACGACATCGAGCTCATCGACCACTGCCTGATCGCCGCTCCCGGCGTCAGCGAACTGGGCATCGAGAAGCAGGACTGGCCGCAGATGGCCACGGTCGAGGCGATCGCGGCGACCGGCTCCCAGGACCGTCAGGTCGTCCTGACCCCCCGCCCCGGCGGCCGCCTCCCGCTCGTGGAGCTGGACAAGCCCGTCTCGGTCCTGCGCGTCGAGGAGAAGGACGGCGGGGTCCACCGGGTCCACGGCCGCCCCTTCGTGCGCGAGCGCGCGGACGGCCGTACGTACCGCGTGGGCATGGGCGGCTTCTGGCAGGTCCACCCCCAGGCCGCCGACACCCTGATCAAGGCCGTCATGCAGGGCCTGATGCCGCGCAAGGGCGAGATGGCCCTCGACCTGTACTGCGGCGTCGGCGTCTTCGCCGGAGCCCTGGCGGAGCGCCTCGGCGAGACGGGTGCCGTGCTCGGCATCGAGTCGACGAAGCGCGCGGTCGAGGACGCCCGGCACAACCTGGAGGACTTCCCCCGGGTCCGCATCGAGCAGGGCAAGGTCGAGCAGATCCTCCCGAAGACCGGGATCACGGAGTGCGACCTGGTCGTCCTGGACCCGCCCCGCGCGGGCGCCGGCAAGCAGACGGTCCGCCACATCGCGGGCCTCTCGGCCCGCCGCATCGCGTACGTGGCCTGCGACCCGGCGGCCCTGGCCCGCGACCTGGGCTACTTCAAGGAGAACGGCTACCGCCTGCGCACGCTGCGGGTCTTCGACCTGTTCCCGATGACGCACCACGTGGAGTGCGTCGCGATCCTGGAGCCGGTGGCCAAGGGCGCCTGACCTGCAGGTTCGGGTGGTGTGCGTTATGTGCGCTGTGGGCGTTACGGGCGATATCTTGACGCACGTTTGACGCACGCGGCGCATGTTTGACGCACGTTTGACGCATGTTCTGATTGGTTGTCAGGTACGAAAGGTGTGCTGCTAATCCGGCTCTGAGCGAGCTGGCAGCACCCTTCTCGGTCACCGCAGTGGGAGATCGCAGGCCGGTCCTGCCTCATGTCTACGGTTGCGGATAGCGCGGAGCCGGATCGGGTGTAGGTCGTACTGGGACTACATCCTTAGACGGGCTGCGGCAGCTTCAGGGCCCTGTCCACTGGCCCGTGGGGGAGGGTGAGCAGCGGGTCTCCTTGCCGTCGTGGGTAGCCTCTCCGAGCAAGAATGCGGGCTGTTTACTGATCGGAGTGGTGCGAGGCGGACCCTTCACGGGAGCAACTTGGGCGGAGTGCTTGGAAGGCGCCTGGTGCATGATTCTGCATCCGTGGCCCGACCTGCTTTAACCCGCCGCAGGCATCCGGGCAGGACTTGAACCTGCGGCCAAGCGCTTAGAAGGCACCTGTCGTTTCCATGGCTCAACCGTTGGCACCCCGGCCTTCGGCGTCGAGGTGCCCGTCGTCGCGCACAAGCTGGCAGATCCCGAGAAGGGCTCAGGGATCGCCATGGTGTGCACCTTCGGCGATATCACCGACGTGACATGGTGGCGCGAGCTACAACTGGAGACCCGCCCGGTGATCGGCTGGGACGGCCGGTTCACGGCCGAGCCTCCCGTCGGCCTGGACTCGGAGCGAGCACGCACCGCGTACGCACAGCTGGCCGGCGCCACCGCGCACACAGCCCGGGAGCGGGTCGTGGCGATGCTGCGGGCGAGTGGAGAGATGGAGGGCGAGCCCCGCCCGATCACGCATGCGGTGAGGTGACGGAACCGTTGGACCGGGCGATGCTCGCCGAACTCGCGGCCACGGTTGACGAGGCCACCGCAGCGTTCGAGGACTTTAACTATGTGCGCGCCCTCGAGCGTACGGAGCAGTTCTTCTGGCGCTTCTGCGACGACTACCTGGAACTGGTGAAGACACGCGCCTACGGCGAGCACGATGACGAGGCGGGCACAGGGTCGGCCCGCGCGGCGCTGATGACCGCCCACGACACGCTGCTGCGCCTGTTTGCTCCGGTCCTGCCATTCGTGACGGAGGAGGCATGGTCGTGGCGGGCAGAAGGCTCGGTGCATCGCGCCGCCTGGCCGGCTGCGGACGAGCTCCGTCAGATGGCCGACGGCGTGGACGGTGAGCTGTTGGCCACCGCGGCGGACGTCATTGCGGCGGTCCGAAAGGCCAAGTCCGAGGCGCAGGTGTCCATGCGCACAGATGTGGCCAGGGCCGTCATCTCCGGGTCCCGCGCGGCACTCGACCGGTTCGCTCTGGTTCACGCCGACGTGCGGGCTGCGGGCCGCATTGGTGCCGTGGACCAGCAGGTGGGAGATGGGACGTTGACCGTGCAGGTCAGTCTCTGACGGTGTGTGGCGCATGGTGGAAGATCCCGACCTGGGCTTCGATCATGCGCCGGTGACTACTGGCCTCCTGGTGGCGCGGGACAGTCGCGATAACCGGCACCAGGCACGGACCGCGCACAGCGTCCCGATGGGCGTCTGGCAGTTACCCGATGTCCGGCAAGCCTTGGACAACCGAGAATTCGGGCGTATGTGCCAGTTGATCAGACAGCACGGCGGGATCCGCCAAGACGACATAGCCGCAATCACCGGCTTGAGCCGAGCCTTCCTGTCGATGCGCGAGTCCGGAGCCCGCAAGCTGACCAACATCGACAAGATCATTCAACTGCTGGATGGTCTGCAAGCTCCGCCAGAACTCACCGGACCGATGCTGCGGCCTAGCATCCATCACCAGCTTCGTGGCTCAGCGTCGACGGCTCTCTCGCGGCGCTGACTCGCTGTCTTCGCCGCCTACGAAGACAGCACCACCGCCCGGAACCTCGCAGCCAACACAACGTCGTAGCACTCAACGGGCATCTGTCCGGTTCCGAAGATTCACTTACCCAAACCGCGCCGGATGGCGAGTTCCACGGGCGAATAACGTCCATCCGGCCGTTCGAGCCGATACTGCTCAGCCGGGCACAGCGGCGGCTGTGCCATGAACCGGGACATCCCACGATGAGGGTGGGCAGCGTGCACCAGAAACGGGTGATACATGTAGACGTCGCCCGCCTCACCCCGGCCAGGACCTGGCAGATGACGGCAAGGGCCATGCGGAACAACGCTGATCATGCAGCACGCCGTCGAGCATCACCCGCGTGATATCACCGCTGAGATGTGCCCTTCCGGTGATTCCAGAGCACCCTCATGGACGGGCCAACGCGCCAACGGGTGCCGACACCTCATCCGCGGGTCAGTTACTCCGGGCGAATGGCACACATCGTTTTCGGCAGAGCAATGAGGCGTCGGCGCTGGGTGCGCTCCAAATGAGCTGTCGGCCGACCTGATGCGGTTGTTCGTGCCGCCGAGCTGGCCGAGACCCACTGCACCGACACCCTCCGTTGGGGCAGAAGGAGCTGAGCTTCAGCTGTGCATTACCGCAGCAGACCTTCGAGGTCGTCTACCGCGACCAGGTTCACTGCCAGGCCGTGGTCCGTCCCGTACGCGAGCGGCCCCGTGCCCGGCCCCAGGCTCCGCACTTCCCCCGAGGGGACGACCGCACCGACCCGGCGCGCCACATCGACAGCGGAGGAAGAGCATGCAGGTGAGCATCGTGGTTGCGGTGCGGGGCAATACCGGCGCTCTGGGCGGCCTGGTCAGGGCCGTCCGGGCACAGGACTATCCGGCTGGGGACCTTGAGTTGGTAATGGTGGACAACCATCCGGTGCCGGTGCTGCCGCCAGGCCGGTACCGGTTGGGGCCGATGCCATGCCGGGTCGTCCACGAGACGCGGCCGGGGCTGTCGCGGGCGCGCAATGCCGGGATCCGCCAGGCGCGCGGTGAGATCGTGCTGATCACCGATGCGGATGCCCGTCCCGAATCGGACTGGGCTCGGCGGATGGTCGCCGCGCTGGGGGCGACGGGGGCGTACTGCGCGGGCGGCAAGGTCGCCCCACGCTTCACCGGTGGGGCTTCGGTCGATGTGCCGGCCGACGTACTTCAATTATTCGTGCCGCCTACGTGGCCACGGGTCACTACGGAACTCGCCGCCCCGTACTGGGTAGTCGGCTGCAATCTGGCGATCCGCCGGAGCCCGCTACCGCAGTTCGACACTCGGCTCGGTGTCACCGGTCGGCGGCATCTGAGCTGCGAGGAACTGGAGTTCACCGTCCGTGCCCAGCGCGGCGGGCATCTGGTGGTCGTCGTGCCGGACGCTGTGGTTCACCGCGCGATCCATCCGGCCGACCTGACGACCGTCTCTGTGCAGGGACGTGCTCTGTGGCACGGCGTGTCAGTGGCTCGGCTGCTGGCCATTCACCCTGGCGCGGACATCTACGACAGCTACCGGCTGCGCGACGCGCTCGCCCCCGCACGGCTGCGTAGCCGTACAGGCCGCCGCAGCGCGGTGGCCGACCTCGCAAGGGTCGTGGGGCTGCGGGCGGAACGACTCCGGCTGGCGGTGGCTGGGCTGAGCGCACATACCGCGAGCGCGGGGGAGTCCGCGACGAAGGAGGAGGTCTTCCATGGGTGACACGCCTATAGCGGTGGGGTTGAACCTTGGGCACGACGGCGGGTGCGCGATCGTGGCCGGGGACCGGGTAGTGGCGATCGCCGAGGAACGGTTGAACCGCGCCCGGTACAGCGGCGGTTGGCAAGCTGCCCTCGCCTATTGCCTGGATGCCGCCGACCTCACCCTCGCGGACGTCGGCATCGTGGTGTTCTCGTGCGTCGGCCCCCGTCTGGAAGACGCCTTCACGGGCGGTCTTGAGCGGTACGGGGTGGATCCTCGCCGGATCGTGTCCGTCGACCACCACATGTCCCACGCCTACGGTGCGTTCTGTCTGTCCGGCGCCGACGAGGCGCTGGTCGTGGTCGCGGATGGATCGGGCAACGACCACCAGACCGAGAGCTACTTCCTCGCCGACCGTACGGGGCTGACCCGGGTGGGAGGGAACCGTGCAGGCAGGCCTCGTGCCGGCGGAATCGGCGCGACGTACGAGGCGGTGACGAACTGGCTCGGGTTCGACGGGCAGGAGTCCGGCAAGACCATGGCCCTCGCCTCGTACGGTGACCCCAAGGCCATCGACCTCCCGCTCTTCGACGTCATCGACGCCCACGTAGAAGGTCACCTGGAACGGACCCACGACCGAGGGCTGGCGGAGTTCGCCGCTGCGTCCGGGCTCGATCTCGGCATGCCCTACGCCTGGAGCGAGCCCCGGGCGCGTGACCTGGCCGCCTGGGTCCAGGCACAGACCGAGGACGCCCTCGTCGGCGTCGTCACCCATCTGATGGCCGAGCACCGGCAGACCAACGTGTGCTTCTCCGGCGGGGTCGCGATGAACTGCGTCGCCAACGAGGCGATCCGTCGCCGCACCGGCGCCAACCTGTTCGTGCCCCCGCCGGCCTCGGACCGTGGCCAGGCCCTCGGCAATGCCCTCTGCGGCATCCACCGGCTCACTGGGAGCGTGCCGAGCCTGCCGCTCGCCGGACGGGACTCCTTCGGTCGCATCTACACCGACGACGAAATCCACCTCGCGCTGCGCCGGCACCCTTTCTCCGGCCTGGCCGAGCGGCATCCGCACCGGCCCTTCGCGTACCGGCGCGAGTCCGATCCGGCCTTCGCGGCGGCCGAGTTGATCGCGCAGGGCAAGCTGATCGGCTGGTTCGACGGCGGCAGTGAACTCGGCGCCCGTGCCCTCGGGTCCCGCAGCATTCTTGCCGACCCCCGCCAGGAGGCGACGCGGGACGTGCTCAACACCAGGGTCAAGCACCGCGAGTTCTTCCGCCCGTTCGCCCCTGCGGTGCTGGCCGAGCACGCTGGCACGTGGTTCGAGATCGACCGGGCCAGCCCCTACATGCTCTTCGCCCCGCAGGTCCGCGCACCGCATCGGGACCAACTCGCCGCGGTCACCCACGTCGACGGCAGTGCTCGCGTCCAGACTGTCGACCGCACCGTCCATCCGGCCTTCCATCGGCTGATCGCCCGACTCGGGGATCTTACCGGCGTGCCCGTCGTGCTGAACACTTCCTTCAACGACACTGAGCCGATCGTGGAAACCCCGGCGCACGCGGTGGCCACGTTCTGCCACACCGACCTGGATGCCCTCGTTTTCAGCAGCGGCTTCGTGGCGGTGAAGACCGGTGCCTGAACCCCGCCAGCGGCTTCGGGTCGTGGTGCTCTTCGACACCGCCGGATTTCAACGCTCCCTTCCCCTGACTGGAGCCGCCGCTCGGACCCTGCACCTGAACCGGCACCTGTCCAAAGCCGGGGCGGAGGTCACGCTGCTGCTGTGCGACCTCAACCCCCGCTCCAGACCGACCAGCCACTGGCCATTCCCGGTGCGCTATTTGCCGTACGAGGCACTGTACGAGGACACAGACCCGCTCACCGCGCACGTGAAGGACCTCGCCCCCGACGTGCTGGTGATGTCCAACACCCAACTGACCGTCCGCTACGGACGCGCCCTCGCATGCGCCGCCGGGGCCGCCCTGTTGTACGAGATGCACGACGACGAGGCCGCCGTCGCCCGGACGATCGGCAGCGGTGAGTGGGAGTGCCGCCAGGCCGCCGTACTGCAAGCCGCCGCCGTGGCTACGGCCGATGCCGTGATCGCCTTCACCGGCCGTGACGCTGACCTCGCGGCCGCTCTGCGCGCGGCGGCGGTGCACGTGGTGCCGTGTGGAGTGGAGCCCGGCCCGGCCCCACTTCGCGAGCGGGAGACTGCGGGCTCGGCGGCGTTCGTTGGCAACCTCTACTACGAGCCGAACGCCCGCGCCGCCGCTTTCCTTCGTACCCGGCTCGCCCCCGCACTGGCGCCGCGGGGCGGGTCCGTCGACGTGTACGGCCGGTACCCGCGAGCCTTGCGCGCCCTCGGCACCGGCAGCACCGTGCGGCTGCACGGCCCCGTCCCAGATCTGCCGTCCGCACTGTCGACCGCGGAAGTAGGCTTGGCCCCGCTGGACTCCGGCGGCGGGATGAAACTGAAAGTGCTCCAGTACATGGCCGCCGGCCTGCCGGTCGTCGGCACTGCCGAGGCCTTCGCGGGTCTGCCGGACCCGGGCAGCTTCGCGTTGGTCTCCAGTGACCCGTCCATGGCCGACATGCCCGGTCTGGTCGCCCGCCTACTGGACGACGCAACCCTCCGGCGTCGGCTTGGCACCGCCGGACGCCAACTGATCGAGACCGAGTTCTCCTGGGCAACAGCGGCCGGGCTGGCGCTGCGCGCATACCAATCCGCATGCGGGATCGCAGTAACACCAACAGCCCCGGCGACCGGGGCGGGCGACATCCGGGAACTGGCAGGCCGGACACCATACTGGCTGCACGAATGGCGAACACTGGAGGAACCCATCATGGGCGACACGCCTGCACCGGCGACCGGCCGCGAGCACCCGGTGCTGGCACGGCTTGCGAGCGAGATCGACTGCGCCCGCCAAGCCGCCGAATCCGCACTCGACACGGTCTTCGACCATGCCGCGATCGTTGGCTACGGCGGCCGGTCCATGGTCTTCCTGTCCAAGACCGCTGTCCTGAAGATCTACACACACCGGCCCACCGAACGGGCCCGCCGCGAGATCATCGGCCTCCGTCTCTGTGGGCAGGTACCGGGGCTGCGCGTGCCCGAAGTCGTTGGCCACGACGATGTCGAAGGCGCCCTTTCATGGGTGGCCGCCACCCGCCTGGACGGCACCGCTCCCGACGACATCCACAACCAGGACGAGACGCGGACGCTCGGCGCAGTCGCGGCCCGTCTCCACAATCTGCCCGTCGATGCCCTCGCCGGGCTGCCGGCCTTCGGCCGGAACATCCGGCCCCTCGACGTTGACGCGCACCCAGTACGGGCCCGCCTGTCCGCTGTCCTCGCCAAAATCGAAGCCGTCCAACAGGCATCGTGCGTATCGGGATTCGTGCACGGTGACTACTCCGCCCGCAACTTGCTGCTCACCCCCGGCCTTCCGCCCGGCGTGATCGATTTCGAAGGCTGCGGCGTGGGGTGCGTGTACGAAGACCTCACCAACCTGTACGTCCAGAACTGCCTGATCGACGGCCGCGAGGCGGCTCTCGCCCTGTCCTGCTACGAGGATGAGGGCGCCCGCCTCGGCCGCACTTCAGGCTTGGACGCCCGGCACCTGTTGTGGCACACCGCTCGCTACTTCCGCTGGGTCCTGCAGTGGGCCGTCGAGATCGACACCTCACTCGCCGACCAGATCACCGCACTCGCCCCCCGCGTCCTCGTCGCCCTGGAAGCCGAAGGGACGCCCCAGCTGTGATCGTCCTGGACGGCATGCCTGGCGCTGGCAAGACCACCCTGCTCCTTCGGCTCAGGACCGCGTTACCGCACCACCTGCTGGTCTTCCCCGAGGCTCAGCCCCCGGAGGACAGCTCCTCGGATGCCGAGACCGCCCGGATCCTTCTGGTCAAGGCCCGCGACCGCCTCGAAACCGCTCGGCACCTGGCGCGGACCCGCCCGGATCTGACCGTCGCCTCCGACCGGTGCCACATTGGGGTCCTCGCGTACCGGTACGCGCTGGCCGCCACAGACCGTGCCCCGAGCGGCGATTTCGAGCACGCACTGGCTCTGTGTCACGACCTCAAGCTCCTACGCCCGCAACCGGACCTCATCCTCCTGGTCCTGATGACCGACCCCGGCACCTCGATATCCCGACGGGCCGCATACGCGGACGACCAGCGATACAGCCTGTGGTTCGACCACGGCTTCCTCACCGCCTACCGCGACTTCCTCGACAACCTGCCGGTCTGGCTCCCCACCACTACCTTCACCGCGCTGGACGTCACCGGCACCTCCGGCTGGCCGACCCTGCTCGACGCGCTGCCGTCCCACCTCGTCCGCCGGCTCCTGCCGGGAGAAGCACTGATCGACTCATCTTCGGAGGCGGTATGACACAGGCGCCCACAGCTGCGACCACCCGCCGCCTCCTGACTGCTCTGGCACCCCCTCCCGACGACACGGCCACCTCCGAGGCGGCGGACGGCCTCCGAGCCACAACCGAAGAGATTCGGGCCTTCCTCGCCGAAGCCGACAAACGCGACACACAGGCCATGCGGGCCGAGGTCCTGCACGAGTGGCGGAACACCCTGGACCGATTCCATCGCGAATTGGAAGAGGCCGACCCTGGCGAATGGTCGCACTGGCGACTGCCGGGGACCTGGCTCGACTCCCACCTCCGCCTGCGCTCGCTGATCGCCCACGAGGTCGGCAAGGCATACTGGGACGACCGGGCTGAGATCCGCTACGCGGACATCGACGTCGAACGCTACCTGTGGGGCGCCCGATGACCCCGGCATCCGCTCAGGAGAAGCCCGTGGACAAGTACCTGCGCACCGCAGCCGTCCTGCACGACCTGCTGGGCGGCACAGGCAACATCGTCTCCTTGGCGCATTGCGTCACCCGGCTACGGCTCACCCTCACCGACCGCGCCCAGGTCGACGACACTGCACTGCGAGCCCATCCGGCCGTCCTGGGAGTGCTGGAACGGGACACCTTCCAGATCGTCGTCGGCCCGGCCGCCGTCACCCCACTGGCCGCTGCCCTTGCCCAACTCCTGGCCGACTCGTAACCGCAACCTGCCGGGGCGGCGCAGCGGGTCGTCACCGCCAGCCGGTCCGGTACGCAGTCCATGCGAGCGCCGCCGCAGCCTCCCGGTCCTGATAGGCCCGCAGGACGGGCCGCGACGGGCGGCGGCGCGCCAACTCCCAATGTCCGGCAACCGATACGGCCAGCGCCGTGACCGCATCGGGATGCGCTGACTCCCATGCAGGAATCCCGGCCAGGGCTGCTTCCGCCGATGCCGGCGTGTGGCCATCCATGATCAGGTACGGGATGATCCAGGCCGTGTCGAACCACGCAGCCCCGCGATACCCGAACGCCCAATCGACGACGAACACCTCTCCACCGGCGTGCTCGCGGACCATATTGTCCGGCCGCAGATCAGCGTGTAGAAGAGTGTCGCCCTCCGCCGCGGACATCCACCGCGTCTCCCACTCGACCATGTTGGCCAGGTGCCGCACACACCACGGCGCAAGATCGCTCGGCGGCTCGGCGGCCAGCATCCGCCAGCAGTTGGAGACCCGGGCCATCGCCTCGGCCACCGGCCGCGCACCGGCATACGGACACGGCGAGAGCACCTCCCCCATGGACGCCACTGTGTCCAGGACAGCCGGCAGATCGGCAGAGCCCGGAGCCAGGCTGGGATGACGCCCGTCGATGTCATCGAACAGCAGCAGAACCCAGTCCTCGACCCCACCCGACCACAGCAGCGCCGGCGAGGAGAAGCCGAGCGGAACGGCCGCCGCAACGGCCGCCTCCTGTTCGTACATTCCCGCCAGCGGATGCCCCGTCGGCATGCCCTTAACGAAGACCCACCGACCGTCTGCCAGAAGAAGCCGGGCAGCCAGACCAGAAGTAAAACCGCCCTCCTGTGACTCGGCCCGCAACACCGAGGCGCCGCAGCGCCCCTTGATCTCACCGAGCACTGCGGGCGGGAGATCCTGCCATGTCCGCCGAGGCTCTGAACCAGCACGCATCCGTACTTCTCCTGTGTCATTTGCGCATGGTGGGTGAGATCGTTCCGTGAAGGGGATGACGCGCCCGCCGGTGGAAACCGCAATGCAGCCACGAGATGTGTCCGCTCGTTACGCCACAGGTGTGCCAACAGCGGTGCGTAAGGGTGGGGGCCGGCCTGGGTGGGGGCAGCTCAGGCTGCTTGATGCTCGATTCGTGTAGGTGCACTGGTTATTGGCGTGGGATGCTCTGCAGCGGCATCAGAGTGTGAGGCGGTCACGGCTGCGGTCTCCTCTACGGAAGCGGGGATTGCCAGTTCGAACCAAGTTTTCTTCCCCGCTGTACAAGGCTGTGAGCCCCACTCGGTTGCCAATGCGTCAAGAGGAAGAGACCCCGCACATTTTCGTCCATCGCCTCGGCCTGGGACGGACGTACCAAGGTGGGGTCTACGTCGGTGACTTCCACGCGCAGCGGCTCTCCGGTCCACTGCACGGACACCACGCACGCGGCCCGCGTGTGCGTGACCGAGTTCGCGACCACTTCCCCAGTGAGCAACCGCAAGTCGTTGCTCAGTTCCCCATCCAAGGCCAGCCCAAGCCGCTGCGCACGGTTGACAACACGGTCTCGCGCCGCTGGCACCGCCTCGACCGAGGGCAGGACAGTGAACGCATAGGGCGAATCTCCGGACAACCGGGGCATGGCTGAGACCTCTCGCGGGGCGGGAGCGCTAGGGCGTCGACGCGATCTCCCATAAGTGAACGGACCGCTCGCCGACTTCACCGGGCGCGTCCTCAGGTACCCAAATCCGACAGCAACCCAGCAGGTGCGGAGGACCACCATGGACCACAAGCGGCCGGACTCCCTATCCCTGAGGTGATATCACTGCCGCAATTGTCGTTGGAGCGCGCTCAATGGGCAGATCCAGTTGGAAGCACACGCCCTGAGAAGAGCCGTCAGAACATCGTGTGAGTGTGGCTTCTGGGGGCGTCATTTGCGAGCGGTGCCTCGTAGAGCCCGGCTCGCGCTGAGCGACGCCAGGGCCGGGCGAGGCGCACAGTCTGACCTTGCCCGGCGACCTGGACTCTCTCGCCCCTTCGCACAGCCGCACAGTTCGGGTTCCGCTCGGCGGATGAACCGGTCGACGATGCTGTCGATGCGGTACCGGCCAAGGATCTCCGCCAGGCGGGCATCGCCCGTAGTGGGCTGACCGTTCGGTGTCGTCAGCATGTCGCAGTAAGCGCCGAACTCCATTGAGCGGACGGAACCCGGTCACGGCCAGCGGGCAGCGCTGAGCAGGGAGCGAGTGCCAGCCGACGCCTTCAGCTGATGGCAGACGAGAAAGAGCCCCAACGGACTGGAACCTCCTCGCAGATCATGTCAACGTACAACGACCTAGAAAAAGCCCAGGTCAGCGAAGGGGTGTGGGCCGTGGGGGCAACCGGCAGACGGCTGGCGGCCCTTGAGTCCACAGCCCGCGCTACTCGGTCCCGTGACAGAACACAGCCCCAAGGAGGTCCACCTGTCGAATCCTGCAATCCGATCGGCCCGCTTCACTGCCCCCATCCTCTCGGGGCGTTGGTCCTCCGGGCGCGCTCGTGTCCGCAACCTCCACCGACTCATGGGCGACGAGTTCTTGATGCTCGTAACGGACGACGTGACTCCCGCCCGTAGCGGTATGCCTGTTGGCCTTCTGTCTGAGATTGACGCGGTGCGCGGGTATCTCCCAGTCGCACAGAGCGATACCTAGCAGACGATCCCCGGTTACCGAAACCGGGGTTTCTCCGGACAGTTGATGTCGTCCTCACCGGCTGCTTGGCGGTGGATTCGGTGCGGCCAGGGACGACCGGAACCAGGCGGCGGGCCTGCATACCCGGGCGCTCGGGCGGCTCGGTGAGGCCGAAAACCGGCTGCGTACCGCCGACCGGCTGGCCGAGGACACCTTCCGCACCGTGGAGGAGGCGGCCGCTGCCGCACGGATCGACCTGCCGGGGGACGACGGGCTGCCGGAGCCTGAACTGAGGCGCGCGGTGGAGCAGTCGATGGACCGTGGGCACCGCGCGCTCGCCCACGCGGAGGATCTCGCGGAGACGGCAGAGCGGGCGGCCCGGGGCAGCGGCAGGCATCCGTCCGCCTCGACGAGGCGGACACCGACCTCGACCAGACGACCGCGGTCCAGGACCAGGCGGAGGAAGCGGCCGCACGGGCGGGGCAGGCGCTGCTGGACGAGGTACGGGAACATGCGCGTGCCTGCACCCGGCTGGCGTACCCCGACCCGGCCGGCCTGCTCGACGAACTCCAGGAGTGGACGCGGCACCTCGACGGGCCCTACCCGGCCCGCGTGCACGCGGCACGAGCCCACAGCGCGGCCTCGGCGCGACTGGCCGACGAGGCGGCCGGTGCGGCGCGCCGGACGACGGAGCTGGCCGTACACATCGTTCGGGTCCGCGAGGAGATCACCACGCTGGAGGCTGGCGGTCGACGAAGTCCCCAGCCCCCGCTCAGCCGCACGCCCGGCCTGCGCGAGCGACTTCCCGGCGCACCGCTGTGGCGGCTGGTGGACTTCCACGACGGCCTCCCGGAACAGGAGCGAGCCGGACTGGAGGCGGCGTTGGAAGCCTCCGGACTGCTCGACGCGTGGGTGCTTCCCGATGGCTGCGCCCTCGCCGCGGACGGGCACGACGTACTCCTCGCCCCGACGACCGGGCCGGTGGCCGGGCCCTCGCTCGCGAGGCTGCTGCGCCCGGCCGTCGACAGCGGCGATGCGCAGGCCGCGGCGGTGGGCGAGAACGCGGTGGCGCGGCTGCTCGCCGCCATCGGCGCGGGAGGGGACGGCGGAGCGGGCACCTGGGCGGGGCCGGACGGGCGTTTCCGCGTCGGCACGCTGACCGGCCGCTGGGCCAAGCCCGCCGCAGAGTATGTCGGCGAGGGAGCGCGGGAGGTGGCGCGGCGGGCTCGCATCGCCACCCTGCGCGCCGAACTCGATGTGCTCCGGGTGGAGTCGCGTACGGTCGCGGCAAGGTCCGAAGAGGTGGCCGCGCAGCGCCGTATCCTCGACGCCGAGCTGGCCGGCGTACCCGATGAGAGCCCCCTCACCCGGGCGCACGCCCAGGTGACCGCTGCCGTCGAGGCGGTGCGTCGCACTCGTTCGAGGCGCGAGGAGCGGGTGGCCGACCTCCTGGAGGCGGCCGGGCGCGCCGAAGCGGCCGCCACCGAACTCGCGGAGACCACGGCCGAACTCCGCCTGCCCGCCGACCGGGCCGGCCTTGCCGAGGTGCGCCAGGCCCTGGGTTCCCTCGCCGTGGCCTTGGCTTCCCTGTGGCCGACCCTGCGTGAACGCGGCGAGTCGGCCCGCCAGGCGCAGGAGGAACGCGTCGAGGCCGCGCAGGCCGAGGAGCGAACCGCCGAACTCACCCGGCGCGCCGATGACGCCGGGCGCGAGGCGGCGGCGGCAGACGAGCGCCACGCCACCCTGCGCTCCACCGTCGGCGCGGCCGTCGCCGAACTCGAACGACGGCTCACCGAGACGGCCGAAGCCCTGCGCACCTGCGAGGCGGACCAGAGGATCACCCGGCAGCGCCATGGCGAGGCCGACCGGCAGGCGAGCAAGGCCGAAGGCCATATCGAGCGGCTGGAGAAGAACCTCGCGGAAGCGGCGGAGACACGCGCGGAAGCCATCTCGGGGCTCCAGCGGTTCACCACTACGGGCTTGATCACGGTCGCACTGCCCGACCTTCCGATGCCGGCCGCGGGCGACACCCCCTGGGCGGCCACCCCGGCGATCACCTTCGCCCGCGCCATCGAGTCCGGGCTGGCGTCGACCGACGACTCGGACAGCGCCTGGGAACGCGTACAGCGACGGCTGAGCGAGGAGCTCAAAACCCTTCAGGACACCCTGTCCCGGCACGGGCACACCGCCTCCGCCCGGATGGTGGAGGACGGCATGGTCGTCGACATCGTCTACCAGGGCCGTGAGCGCGCCGTACCCGAACTCGCGGACGCACTCACCGCCGAAGTCGGCGAACTCACCCGAATCCTCTCCGCCCATGAACGGGAGATCCTCGAAACCCATCTGATCACCGAGGTCGCGGGCACCCTCCAGGAACTCATCGGGGCCGCCGAACGACAGGTGCGGGACATGAACGGCGAACTGGAGGACCGGCCCACCTCGACCGGGATGAAGCTGCGGCTGGTCTGGCGGGCCTCCCGCAAGGCCCCCTCCGGACTCGCCCCGGCGCGCGAGCGGCTGCGCCAGTCCGCCGACGCCTGGACCCCGGAGGACCGGGCGGCGGTGGGCGAGTTCCTCCAGACACAGACCGCCCGGCAGCAGAGCGACGACACCTCCGGCAGCTGGCTCGAACACCTCACCGCCGCGCTCGACTACCGGGCCTGGCACGAGTTCGGGGTCGAGCGGCACCAGCACGGCCGCTGGGTCCCGGCCACCGGCCCGGCCTCGGGAGGCGAACGGGTCCTCGCGGTGTCCGTGCCGTTGTTCGCCGCCGCGTCCTCGCACTACGCGAGCGCCGGCAGCCCGTTCGCGCCCCGTCTGGTCACCCTCGACGAGGCATTCGCCGGAGTGGACGACGACTCGCGGGCCAAGTGCCTGGGCCTGCTGCACGCGTTCGATCTGGACGTGGTGATGACGAGCGAGCGGGAGTGGGCCTGCTATCCGCAGGTGCCCGGCGTCGCCATCGCCCAGCTGTCGCGGATCGACGAGGTGGCGGCGGTACTCGTCACCCGCTGGGAATGGGACGGCACGCGGCGGCTGCGCCGAGAGGACCCGGTGCGGTCGCGGAATGCGGAGTCGGCCCCGCAGGAGGAAGCGGTGGGAGTGGAGCCTCTGTGGACGTGACATCCGGCGCTGCCCCGGTCGGCGCTGCCCCGGTCGGCACCGCCCCGGTCGGCGCTGCCCCGGTCGGCACCGACCGGCTGCGCCGTCTGCTGGGCGCCCCCGAACTCCGCTGGCTGGTCGACCGGGCACGCCGACGCCTGGAGCGCGAGCAGTCCCTCACCGGCCCGGTCTCCCTCGGCGCGCCCACCGCGGCCCAACGGGTGGCGGCCGAACGGCTGCTGGGCCGTTCTCCCGGCAGCGGGCGCACCCTGACCGTCCGGCTCGACGAGGTGGACGGGATCCTGCGCCGCTCGGGCGTCAGTCCCGACGGATTCGCCGCCGCCGTGGCCGTCCTCACCGGGCCGGTCGCCCTGCTCGGCCCCGCCCGTCAGGCCGAGGACCGAGCGTGGCAGGCCGCGTAGGCCCCGCTCGAAGCCCTCGCGCGGGAGGTCCCGGCCCTCGCGGCATGGGCCGCCCGGATCCGCGGCGACGGCCTGGTACGACGCCTCGCCGGCCACCCCGCCGCCGCTCAGGCCCTGCTCGGCCAGGCCGCCACCGCCCTCCGCGCCCTCCCCGCGGACCCTCCCGTCTCGCTTCCCGCCTTCGCGGCCAGGGTCCTCGGCAGCGCCCACGCCCTGGACGAGGGCACTCCGGGGCCACCGTCACCCTGGCCGGTATCCGCGCGCTGACCGGATTCCCCGATGGCACCGGCGCCGAGTGGCGCCGGGAGGGCTGGGCATCGGCGGGCCTGCTGCGCGACGAACTGTCCTCGACCGTCCTCACCCTGAACCTGCGGGGCACCCCCGCCCTCGACTGGATGGCAGGGGCGGGTGAGCCCTCCGTCCTGACGCTGCGGCAGCTAATGCGCCACTCTCCCAAGGTGTCCGACGCGACCATCCACATCTGCGAGAACCCGGCGGTGCTCGCCGCGGCAGCCGATCGGCACGGCCCGCGCTCCGCGCCGCTGGTCTGCCTTCAGGGCCAGCCGTCCGCCGCGGCGCTCGCCCTCCTGCGCCATCTGCACGAGGGCGGAGCGGCACTCCTCTACCACGGAGACTTCCACTGGGGCGGGCTCCGCATCGCTTCCGCACTGCTGGGCCGCGTCCCCTGGCAGCCGTGGCGCTACGCGGTGGCCGACTACCGCGCCGCGGTGGCGCTTGCGGGTCCGCAGGGCCTGCCACTCGCGGGCCGGCCGGCCGAGGCTCCCTGGGACCCGGCCCTGGCGCGGGCTCTCTCGGAACTGGGTGTCCGTGTCGAGGAGGAGACGGTCCTCGACGCGCTGCTGACCGACCTCGCGTGACGACGACCCGAATGTCGGCGCCGAAGGCCCGGCGGTGTCAGCCCGTCGGCGGACATGGCGGCTCCGAGCGCATCGGGGACCGCGAGCTGCCCAGAGAAGCCGAAGGCAGTGAAGAGGAGGGGAAGATGACCGGTTTCACCGAGACGGACCTGCGCGCGATCGCCGGCCGGCGCTCGTTCGAGAGGGCCCAGGAGTATCTGGACGCCGTCACCGTCACCGAGGTCGGTGACGGCTGGATCACCGCCACCGTGCACGGGACACACCCCTACGCGGTGGAGCTCTCCCTCGACGGAGGCGACGCGCCCGCGGGAGAGTGCGACTGCCCGTACGGCCTGGAGGGCAACTTCTGCAAGCACCTGGTCGGCGTCGGCCTGACCACGCTCTCCCGCGCGGAGAGTCTGCCGGAGCAGCGCACCCGGGCCCGGTCCCGCACCCGGCGCCTGGACGCGTGGCTTGCGGCGCTGTCCAAGGAGGAGCTGCTCGCGCTCGTCAGGGAACAGCTCGGCGAGGACCCGCAGTTGCGCCGCCGCCTGGAGTTGCGCGCCGCCAGTGCCCGCGGGGATCTCGACGAGGTCCGGGCCCGGGTCCGCGAGCTCCTGGACATCGGCCCCTTCACCCAGTACGGATACGTCGAATATGCCGACGCCCGCGCCTACGGCGACCAGGCAGCGCAGGCCGTGTCCGCGATCACCGCGCTGACCTCCGCCGGCCGGGCCGCCGACGCGCTCTCCCTCGCGCGGGAGGCGATGAGTCTCCTGCACGCCGTACAGGAGAGCATCGACGACTCCGACGGGCGCCTCGGCGAGGTCGGCGCCGAGCTGGCCGAGGCCCATCTGGACGCGTGCCGTGCGACGCCGCCCGACCCCGAGGAGCTGGCGCCCTGGCTGGTCGAGCACCTGCTCGGCGACGTGGACGATCTCACCGGCATCGACCCCCTCGACTACGAGGAAATCCTCGGCGCACAGGGGATGGCCGGCGTACGGCGGCTGGCGGCCGAGGCCTGGCGCCGCAATCGCACGGGCTGGGCGGAGAAGTACCTGATGGAGCGCCTGGCCAAGGCGGGCGGCGACGTGGACGCCGTGGTCGCCGTCCACGCGGCCGACCTCGATCCGGACGGCGGCACCCATCTGTTCATCGCCCGCGAGCTGGACACCGCGGGCCGCCCGGACGAGGCCCTGCGCTGGGCGGAACGCGGTGTCGAGGAGGCCGAGGATCCTGCCCTCGTCGCCACCGATTTGATCGACTACCTGTGCGAGCGCCACTCGCGCGCCGGCCGGCTGCCGCGAGCCGTCGCCGTGCGCCGGGACCACTTCGCCGCCCGCCGCACCCTGGCCGCGTACCAGCAACTGCGCACGGTGGCGCGAGCCGCCGACCGCTGGGACGCCGAGCGCGCCACCGCCCTCGCCCTGCTGCGCGCCGACGCCGAACAGCGCCCGCCGCATCGGTACGGCGGCCCGGTCCTGCTCGACGCCCTGCTCGACGACGGGGACGTCGACGCCGCCTGGCAGGCCGCCACCGAGACGGGTGCCCACGACCGGCAGTGGCTCACCCTCGCCGACCGGTCGCGCGTCAGCCGTCCCGCGGACGCGCTGGGCGTCTACCTGCGCCTGATCGGACCCCTGTTGCAGGAGACGGGCAACGCCGTCTACGAGCAGGTGACCAGTCTGCTTCTGGGCATGCGCGCCTGCCATCAACGCCTGAACACGCAGGATGAGTTCACGACGTACGTCGCCGCCCTGCGCGCCGCCCACAAGCGCAAGCGCAACCTGATGCGGCTCCTCGGCGAGCACGGCCTGTGAGCCGGGGACCGGCCTCGCCCAGACCGCCCCTCGCATGCGCTGCGGGGGCGCGACCCGGGGGAGTGCGCGCAGCCACCGTGCGGGCCGGGCCGCACGGCCGCGCCATGACCACCGCGGCCTTGCCTCCTCTGGCTGGCCGAAGTCCACTACCGGCGTGTCCGGCCTGTTGACCGATATGTCGCACGGTTGGTGTAATCGCGCACCGCGTAGAGAGCGCGCAGGACGGCGAGGGTGGGGAACAGGCACGTGGCGGGACTCGACAATGTGAAACTCAAGGCGCTCCTCACGGATGTGGCATCCGGAGCTCTCCAACTGCCGGACTTCCAGAGGGACTGGAAGTGGGATGACGATCGAATTCGAGCCATTGTCGCGACGGTGACGCTCGACTACCCCTTGGGCGTGGTGATGACGCTGGAGGCGGGTGGCGACTCACCCTTCCGTGCCCGTGCCCTCACCGGCGCGAAGGTGTCGCAGGACGTGACTCCGAGCCTGCTGCTCCTCGACGGGCAGCAGCGCCTCACCTCCCTCTTTCAGGCGCTGTTCCAGGAAAGCCCTGTCGAGACCAGCGACACGCGGGGCAATGCCGTCAGGCGCTGGTACTACGTGGACATCGGGAAGGCGGTCGGATCCCCCGCGGACCGGGACGAGGCCATTGTGTCCGTGCCGGAGGACAAGGTCCTGCGAGCCAACTTCGCCCGTGACATCGTCCACGACCTGACCACCGCGAACGGCGAGTGTGCCGCGGGGCTGTTCCCCCTGCGCATCGTTTTCGACACCGCGAAGGTGAACGCCTGGCGGCGGACGTACGAGAAGATGGACGACGGTCATTTCGACCGGTGGAGCCGCTTCGAAGAGCAGGTCCTCGAACCGGTGCGCTCGTTCCAGGTGCCCATGATCAAGCTGGCCGCCTCCACGTCCATGGACGCCGTGTGCGCCGTGTTCGAGCGGGTGAACACCGGCGGGGTGCCCCTCAACGTCTTCGAACTGCTGACGGCGACCTACGCCGGCGATCGTGCCTACCGCGAGCGGACGGACGACTACTACCAGCTGCCGCAGGTCTGGCGGGCCGTCAAGGAGGAGCTGGCCGGCGGTCATCCGGTGTTCGGACGGCTCGAGGCGGGCCTCGACGACGGACTGAGCAGCAGCGACTTCCTCCAGGCCGTCGCCCTGGTGCGCACCTGGTCGCGGAAACAGGGCGGGCAGGGTACCGGTGTCTCCTGCAAGCGCCGCGACCTCCTCGAACTCCCCCTCGCGGACTTCGAGTCGCTGGCTCCGCGGCTCGCCAGGGCGTTCGCATGGGTGGGGGCCTTCCTGGAGCGGCAGTGCATCGTGCGCGCCGCCGATCTGCCCTACCGCACCCAGCTGGTACCCCTGGCCGCCGTCCGGGCCATCCTCGAGGAGGCGACCGACACGCTCGGCGCGGAGGAAATGATCACACAGTGGTATTGGTGCGGCGTGCTCGGTGAGATGTACGGCGGCTCCACCGAGACCCGCTTCACACGGGACGTCGAGCAGCTCGTGGCGTGGGTCCGGCACGGAGGGCCCGCCCCCGAGACCGTCACCGACGCGTACTTCTTCCCGGAGCGGCTGGACACGCTCACCACGCGTAACAGCGCTGCCTACAAGGGAATCTACGCGCTGCTCATCAAGCAGGGTGCGGTGGACTGGCACTACACGGAGACCCCGCTGTCGCCCAGTCTGATGAACGAGTACGGAGTGGACGTCCGGCATGTCTTCCCCCGCCCCTGGGTACGCCGGCACCAGGACGGCGGCAAGAAGTTTCCGTCCAACTCCATCGTGAACAAGACGCCGCTCTCGCTGCGCGCGGCCGGGGCCCTCACCGGCGCCCCGGGAACCTATCTCGACTCGCTCGCCGCTGCCTCCGACATGCGCCGCGAGTGGTTCGACGACGTCATCGCGACGCATCTGATCGATCCGTACCTCCTGCGGAAGAACGACTACGAGGCGTTCTACACGGCACGGGCCAGGCGGCTCGAGGACATGGTCTACCACGCCATGGGCAAGCGGACGATCCTGCGCGACATGAGCGAAGCCCAGGCGGCCAGGTGACCGGGAAGCCGAGCGTGGAGGAGCTCCTCCAGCTCAAGGGAACGGATCTCCCCCTGGGGGAACTGCTGGACCTGTTCGGCGTGCGGGTGCGCCGGCCGTGGAACGTGCACGAGATCGCCCGGGCACTGACCGACGCCGGACTCGCCACTCTTCCGGACTTCGCCAACTGCGCCCCGGGCGAGCACGTCCAGATCGTCGCCCTCGCCACGGCCGTACAGGCCGCGGCCGAGCCCGATGAAGCCGAAGAAGTGGCGCGGGACCCGCTTCCCTCGGCTTCGCTGCCGCAGCGGCTGCGGATCGGTGACCTGCCGTCCGCCCGCGGTGGAGTGCGATGCGTGTCCGCCACCACGGAGCTGTCCCAGGCGACGTATCTGATGCGCCATCGGGGCTACGCGCAGATTCCCGTCACGACGGGCATGACGACCCTTCACGGCGTCATCACCTGGCGGTCCCTGGCTCTCATGTACGAGCGGGGCAAGGAGAGCAGCCTGGAGAACGCCATGCAGCAGGAGTCCCTGCCCGTGGCCGACGCACGGCAGGAGTTCTTCGCCTGTCTGCCGATGCTGTCGGAGCACGGCTATCTGCTGGTCCGCGGTGAGGACGGCAGCCTGTCCGGCATCGTGACACAGGCGCACGTCGTGCACCGCTTCGAGAGTGCGGCCCGACCCTTCTTCCTCCTCGGTGAGATCGAGTCACTTCTGCGCCGTTGGCTGGGAGGCAAGCTCACCGATGACGCGGTCAAGGCCGTCCAGAGCAACAAGAAGCCCGAGCACCGCTCGGGCAGGGTCGAGGACCTGACCTTTGGCGACTACGTCTACCTCCTCAACGGGGAACAGCGGAAGTCGGCCATGGCCCGGCAGGCCGACCTCAACTGGGCAGCACTCCAATGTGAATCCCTGGACCGCGGCCAGTTCGTCCGTCACCTGCAGAGGGTGAAGGACGTCAGGAACCGAATCGCCCATTTCGATGCGGAACCCCTGCCGTCCGAGTCGATGAGGGAACTGACCGCCTTCACCGCCCTGCTGCGGGACTACGTCGGCTGAGCCGCCGGTAGGCAGGGACATTGCGGACCACGGCATTGTTTTCCGGAACCAGCCGGTGCATTGGCGCGAAACGCGCCGAGGGTCAGTTCACCGGGAGGCCCGTGTGGTCCTTGATGCGTTTCATGATGATCTGGGAGTTGACCTCGGTGACCCCGGAGAGGGCCGTCAGCTGCTCGATCCACAGGCGTTCGTACGCGCGCAGGTCCGCCACCGCGATCCGCAGCAGGCAGCCGGGGCTGCCGAACAGGCGGTACGCCTCGATCACGTCCGGGATGTGCTGGAGGGCGGCCTCGAATGCCTCGACCGCCTCGCGGTCGCGGCGCACCTCCACCGAGACGAGCACCTCGAAGCCGCGGCCCACCGCCTCGGGGGAGATCACCGCGCGGTAGCCCTGGATCACGCCGTCCTGTTCGAGCTGGCGTACGCGGCGCATGCAGGGGGAGGGGGTCAGACCCACCCGCTGGGCGAGCTCCTGGTTGCTGAGGCGGCCGTCGGCCTGGAGCTCGCGCAAGATATCTCTGTCAATGGCATCCATCACGCAATCATCATGCATCGAATGTGACGGGAGGGGTGAAAGACGCAATCGCCTTGCGCGTAGATCGCTCTATCATTGCTGGTTGCAGTACACCTGTACGAGCCATGCACGCGTGAGGGAAGGACGGCCACGGCCATGGGACGGATCGTCGTCATCAGCACCGGCGGGACCATAGCCAGCCGCTGGCAGGGCTCCGGTTTCGCCGCGGACGCCGACGGGAGCGAGGTCGTCGCCACCGCGCCGCTCCCCGAGGGCGTCACCGTCGAACTCGTGGACCTGTTCAGCGTGAACAGCCCCCGGCTCACCACCGCCCACCAGCTCACCCTGCTGCGCACCGTGCACGAGGTGCTCGCCGACCCGGGGGTCGACGGGATCGTCGTCACGCACGGCACCGACACCCTGGAGGAGTCGGCGTTCCTCGTCGACCTCCACCACCACGACGAGCGGTCCGTGGTGTTCACCGGCTCGCAGCGCCCCATGGGCACCGCCGACGGGGACGGCCCCGGGAACCTGTACGACGCGCTCCTGACCGCCGCGACCACGCGCGGGCTCGGCGTGCTGATCGCCTTCGCGGGCCGGCTGCACGCGGCCCGCGGCACGGTGAAGACGCAGACCGTGGCCCTGGACGCGTTCGCCGACCCCTCGGCCGAGCTGTTCGGGAAGGTCGGCTTCGGCAAGGTCACCACGCTGCGTCCGCCCCAGCGGTCCGTCCCGCTGCGGCTGCCCGCGATGCCGGAGGTGCCGCCGCGGGTCGACATGGTCATGCACCACGCCGACGGCGACCCGGTCCTGCTGAACGCGGCCGTCGAGGCCGGGGCGCAGGGCATCGTCCTGCTCGGGACCGGCGCGGGCAACGCGACACCGGAGATCGTGGACGCGGTGAAGGCCGCCGTCGGGCGCGGGGTGCTGGTCGCGCTGACCACGCGGGTCGGCGCCGGGCCGGTCACCGAGATCTACACACACGGCGGGGCCGTGGACCTGGTCGCCGCGGGCGCCGTGGCGACCGGGACGCTGCGGGCCGGGCAGGCGCGGATCGCGGTGCTGGCCGCGCTGCTGGGGAGCGGGGATCCCGTCGAGCGGACCGGGCTGCTGCGGCAGGCGCTGGGCTCCCCCGGGTCGGTGCTGGTCGGGGCGTAGCCCTTGCCCTTTCCCTCGCCGGGCCGGGGCCGGGCCTTCGGGGCTCCGCCCCGGACCCCGCGCCTCAAACGCCGGCGGGGCTGGATGTGGTCCCCCCGTTCGGATGCCGCCGCGCCGCTGCACGGGGCTCCGCCCCGGACCCCGCGCCTCAAACACCGGCGAGGCTGAATTCGGCCCCGCGCCGGCCTCGAACGCCGGCGGGGCGGAGAGTGCGCGCGGTCAGGGGGCGGTGAAGGCCGACAGGATGCGGTCCGCCGCCGAGGTGGCCGTTACCGTGCCTTCGCGGACCGCCGCCTCCAGAGCCGGCGCCAGTTCCCGTACGGACGGGTCCGCGCGCAGCCGTGCCAGCAGTTCGTCGCGGACCATCGACCAGGTCCACTCCACCTGCTGCGCCGCCCGCTTCGCCGCCAGCCGGCCCCCCGCCTCCAGCAGCGCGCGGTGCTGTTCGAGGCGGTTCCACACCTCGTCCAGGCCGGCCGACTCCCGGGCGCTGCACGTCAGGACCGGCGGTGTCCACGCGGCGTCGGACGGGTGCATCAGGCGCAGGGCGCCCGCCAGTTCGCGGGCCGCCGTCTTCGCCTCGCGCTCGTGCGGGCCGTCCGCCTTGTTGACGGCCAGGACGTCGGCGAGTTCCAGTACGCCCTTCTTGATGCCCTGGAGCTGGTCCCCCGTACGGGCCAGGGAGAGCAGGAGGAAGGAGTCCACCATGCCCGCGACCGTGGTCTCCGACTGGCCCACGCCGACCGTCTCGACGAGGACCACGTCGTAGCCCGCCGCCTCCATCACGATCATCGACTCGCGGGTGGCCTTGGCGACCCCGCCCAGCGTCCCCGCCGACGGGGAGGGCCGCACGAACGCGGCCGGGTCCACGGCGAGGCGTTCCATACGGGTCTTGTCGCCGAGGATGGAGCCGCCCGTACGGGTGGAGGAGGGGTCCACGGCCAGGACCGCCACCCGGTGGCCCAGCGCCGTGAGCATCGTGCCGAACGCGTCGATGAACGTGGACTTGCCCACCCCCGGCACCCCGCTGATGCCGATCCGGCGGGCGCGTCCCGCGTGCGGCAGCAGCTCCGTCAGGAGCTTCTGGGCCAGCTCCCGGTGGGCGGGCAGGGTGGACTCGACGAGCGTGATCGCGCGCGCGACGAACGCGCGCTTCCCGTCGAGGACCCCCTTCGCGTAAGCCTCGATGTCGATCTTCGGCATCGACGCCCGCCTACAGCTCGTGCCCGAGGTCCGCGGCGAGCCGCGTCACCAGGTCGTGGGCCGCGTCCGGGATGACCGTGCCGGGCGGGAAGACCGCCGTCGCGCCCATCTCCAGGAGGGTGGGCACGTCCGCGGGCGGGATGACCCCGCCGACGACGATCATGATGTCCTCGCGGCCCTCCTCCGCCAGCTGCTCGCGCAGCGCCGGTACGAGGGTCAGGTGGCCGGCCGCCAGCGACGAGACGCCCACCACGTGGACGTCCGCCTCGACGGCCTGACGGGCCACTTCCGCCGGGGTCTGGAACAGCGGGCCGACGTCCACGTCGAAGCCCAGGTCGGCGAAGGCCGTGGCGATCACCTTCTGGCCGCGGTCGTGGCCGTCCTGGCCCATCTTGGCGACCAGGATGCGCGGACGCCGTCCCTCCGCCTCCTCGAACCGGTCGACGAGGGCGCGCGTGCGCTCCACGGACGGGGACTCGCCTGCTTCCATGCGGTACACACCCGAGATCGTACGGATCTGACTGGCGTGGCGCCCGTAGACCTTCTCCAGGGCGTCGGAGATCTCGCCCACGGTCGCCTTGGCGCGCGCCGCGTCCACCGCGAGGGCCAGCAGGTTGCCCTCGCCGCTGCCCGCCGCGTTCGTCAGTGCCCGCAGGGTGTCCTGGGTGACGGCCTCGTCGCGCTCCTCGCGCAGCCGCCGCAGCTTGGCGATCTGCTGGGCGCGCACGGAGGAGTTGTCGACCTTGAGGACGTCGATCTGCTCGTCGGTCTCCACCCGGTACTTGTTGACGCCGATCACCGGCTGGCGGCCGGAGTCGATACGGGCTTGCGTGCGCGCGGCGGCCTCCTCGACGCGGAGCTTGGGGATGCCCGCGTCGATGGCCTGCGCCATGCCGCCGGCCGCCTCGACCTCCTCGATGTGCTGCCAGGCCCGCCGCGCCAGGTCGTACGTCAGCTTCTCGACGTACGCGCTGCCGCCCCACGGGTCGATGGACCGGCAGGTCCCCGACTCCTGCTGGAGCAGCAGCTGCGTGTTGCGGGCGATGCGCGCCGAGAAGTCCGTCGGCAGGGCGAGCGCCTCGTCGAGCGCGTTGGTGTGCAGCGACTGGGTGTGCCCCTGGGTCGCGGCCATCGCCTCGATACAGGTGCGCGTCACGTTGTTGAAGACGTCCTGTGCCGTGAGTGACCAGCCTGAGGTCTGTGAATGGGTGCGCAGCGACAGCGACTTGGCGTTCTTCGGGTCGAACTGCTTGACCAGGCGCGCCCACAGCAGGCGGGCGGCGCGCAACTTCGCGACCTCCATGAAGAAGTTCATGCCGATCGCCCAGAAGAACGACAGCCGCGGCGCGAAGGCGTCCACGTCCAGCCCGACGGCCTGCCCGGCCCGCAGGTACTCCACGCCGTCGGCGAGGGTGTACGCCAGCTCCAGGTCGGCCGTGGCCCCGGCTTCCTGGATGTGGTAACCCGAGATGGAGATCGAGTTGTACCGCGGCATCTTCTGCGAGGTGAACGCGAAGATGTCGGAGATGATCCGCATCGAGGGCTTGGGCGGGTAGATGTAGGTGTTGCGGACCATGAACTCCTTGAGGATGTCGTTCTGGATGGTCCCGGCGAGCTTGTCGGGGGAGACGCCCTGCTCCTCCGCCGCCACGATGTACAGCGCGAGGACGGGCAGCACCGCGCCGTTCATCGTCATCGACACCGACATCTTGTCCAGCGGGATCCCGTCGAACAGCTGCCGCATGTCGTAGATCGAGTCGATCGCCACGCCCGCCATGCCGACGTCGCCGGTCACGCGCGGGTGGTCGCTGTCGTAGCCGCGGTGCGTCGGCAGGTCGAAGGCCACCGACAGGCCCTTCTGGCCGGAGGCCAGGTTGCGCCGGTAGAAGGCGTTCGACTCCTCGGCCGTGGAGAAGCCGGCGTACTGCCGGATCGTCCAGGGCTGGTTCACGTACATCGTCGGGTACGGGCCGCGCAAGTACGGGGCCACGCCCGGGTAGGTCCGCAGGAAGTCCAGGCCCTCCAGGTCGCGTCCGGTGTACAGCGGCTGCACGCCGATGCCCTCGGGCGTCTCCCACAGCAGGTCGCCGGGGGCGGTGCCGGTGGACTCCTTCACGGAGGCGCGCCACTGGTCCTCGGAGCCGGCGGCGGGACCGGCGCCGTTCAGCGCCAGCTCGGAGAAATCGGGGATGCCGCTCACGACGTGACTCCCATCCGGTCGAGTACGCAGGACAGCACGGCGACCGCGTCGCAGCCGGCGAAGACGTACGCGTCCACCGCTTCCGCGGCGGTGCCGGGCTTCCCGGCGAGGAAGACGGTCGTGGCGCCGGCCTCACGCAGGGCGGCGGCCACCGCCTCGGCCTGCTCTTCGTAGAGTACGTCGCTGGAGCAGATCACGGCCGTGCCGTCCGCGCCGCTCGCCGCGTACGCCGCGGCTGCCGTCGCGGGCGTCACCGACACGGGGTCGTGGACCGGCTCGATGCCGCCCGCCTGGAACAGGTTCGAGGCGAAGGTGGCCCGCGCGGTGTGCGCGGCGGCCGGGCCGAGCGCGGCGAGGAAGATCCGCGGCCGGGCGCCGGTCGCGTCCAGGTGGGCGTCGCTGCGGGCGCGCAGCACCTCGTACGCCTCGTCGCGGCGGACCCGGGGCAGGCCGCCGACGGGTCCCGGGGGCGCGGGCTCGCGTACGACCGGCTTCTCCGACAGCAGCGGGAACTCGCTGACGCCGGTGATCGGCTCGCGGCGCTTGGCCAGCTTCTTGGACCGCTCGGCCCAGGTGGCGGCGATGCGGTCGGCGACCAGGCCGGAGCGCAGGGCGGCCCCCTGGCCGCCGGCCTTCTCCACGGTCTGGAAGAACTCCCAGGCGGCGTGGGCCAGTTCGTCGGTGAGGCGCTCCACGTAGTAGGAGCCGCCGGCCGGGTCGATCACGCGGGCCAGGTGCGATTCCTCCAGCAGGATGGTGGAGGTGTTGCGGGCGATGCGGCGCGCGAAGGCGTCCGGCAGGCCCAGTTCGTGGTCGAAGGGGAGCACGGTGACGGAGTCCGCGCCGCCGACGCCCGCCGCCATGCAGGCGACGGTGGTGCGCAGCATGTTCACCCAGGGGTCGCGGCGGGTCATCATCACCGGCGAGGTCACGGCGTGCTGCCGCTGGGCGCCCGCCTCCGGGGCCCCGCACGCCTCGGCGACCCGGGCCCACAGGCGGCGGGCGGCGCGCAGCTTGGCGATGGTGAGGAACTGGTCCGCGGTCGCCGCGTAGCGGAACTCCAGCTGGCCGAGGGCCGCTTCGGTGTCCAGCCCGCCGTCGGTGAGGGCGCGCAGGTACGCGACCCCGGTGGCCAGGGACAGGCCCAGCTCCTCGCCGGCCGAGCCGCCGGCCTCGTGGTACGGCAGCGCGTCCACGGTCAGGGCGCGCACGTCGGGGTAGGCGGCGGCCTCCCGGGCCAGCTCGACGGCGTCGGCGAGGTCCAAGACCTCACCCGTACGGGCCTCGTGGCCCAGCGGATCGGCGCCCAGGCTCGCACGGGCGGCCTCCGGGGCCACGCCGCGCCCGGCGTACAGGTCCAGCAGCGCGCGGGCGGCCCGGGCGTAGCCGGCGCCGGCGTCGAGGGAGACGGGCGCGAGGTCGAGGTAGACCCCCTCCAGGGCGCGGGGGAGCGCCTCGGCGGGGAGAGCGCCGTCGCCGAGGGTCAGCCAGAGGGAGGTGACCCCGTTCTCCAGGTCGGAGAGGACCGCCTCGTTCACCCGTACGGGGTCGCTGCCCAGGTGCCGCTGGCGCACGTCCCAGCCGTTCGCGGCGTTCCCCTCGGCCCTGCCTCCCCGTACGAAGGGGGCGAAGCCGGGGAAGCCGGTGTCGGGAGCCGTTTCGGGCGCGGTGTACAGCGGGCGGGTGGTGAGCCCGTCCTGGAGCGTGGTGGACAACGCGTCTTCCGCTGCCTCGCCGGAAACTTCCTTGCCCGACTTGCGCAGCACGCCTTCTACCAGGCGCTGCCACTGCTCATGCGTCGCGTCAGGGAATTCGGCGGCCAAGGAGAGCCCGTCATCAGGCAGGACCGTCATGGCTCGAATGCTAGGGGGGCGCTCAGGGAACAACCAGGACCACCTGATGTGATCTCCCCCTCTCATGTGAGGGAGGAGGGGTCACGAAAGAGCGGACCGAGCAGGACGGTCGCCGCCGCCCCCGGCAGTACGGCGGGTCCGGCGTGCGGCGGAACGATCCGCCCGGGGTCTCCGGGGGCCCGGGCGAGGGCCGCGGCCGCCTCGCGGATCTCGTCGAGATAGCCGTCGTGCAGCACGCTCGACCACTCGGTCACCACCATGACGGCCGGGTTGAAGACGTCGAGGAGCAGGGCGGCGGCCCGGCCGACGGACCGCGCCCGCTCGCGCAGCAGCCGGTCGGCGCGGGGGTCGCCGGTGGCGGCCGCGTCCACGAGCATCGGGACGGACGGGTCGGGGACGATCCCGCGGCGCACGGCCTCGGCGCCGAGCGCCGTGTCGGAGGCGGTCGCCTGGAGACAACCCGTACGGCCGCACGCGCAGGGGGCGTCCGAGCCGGGCACCGGGAGGTGCGCGACGTCGCCCGCGGCCGCGCCCGGACCCTGGTGCACGGTGCCCTCGATGCCGAAGGCGGCGTCGACGACGTTGCCGATGAAGAGGTGGACGAGGCTGCGGCGGGCCTCCGGGCGGCCGAAGAGGATCTCGGCGTGGGCCACGGCGCGGGCGTGGTTGTCGACGGACACGGGCAGGCCCAGCTCCCGTGACAGCTCGGCGGCGAGCGGCCGGTCCCGCCAGCCCAGCGCCTCGTGGCGTACGACGACCCCCGCGCCGGGCCCGTCCGCCGCCCCGCCCGCCCCGTCCGGTCCGCCCGCCCCGTCCGGTCCGCCCGGGCGGACCCAGCCGCCCAGGGCGGCGCCGACGCCGAGGAGTGGCCGGCCGGTGTCGGAGTCGCTCAGGAACCGGGCCAGTTGGGCGGCGATGTCCCGGCCGAGACCGGGGGAGCGGGGGTCCCGGTGCGGGAAGGACCGCCGGGCCAGGAGACGGCCGCGCAGGTCGACGAGGCTGAAGGTGGACTGGGGCACCCCGATGTGCAGCCCGGCGGCGACGGGCCCGCCGACGGCCCCGGTGTTCAGGTCGAGGGGGATGCGGGGCCGTCCCACGCCGTCGGCGGGCCCGGACAGCTCCCGCAGCAGCCCGGCGCGGAGCAGCCCGGTGGTCTGCCGGGACACGGCGGCCGGGCTGAGTCCGCACAGCCCGGCGATCCCGCTCCGCGCGACCGGCCCGTGGTCCAGCACCGTCCGCAGCACGGTGGCGGCATTGGCGGCGGCCCGGCTGTCGCCGGCCATACGGTTCACGGGGTCTCCTCGGGGGGCGCGGACGCGCGGGCGGTCCCCCCGATGATGCAGGAGCCCGCTAAAGCGGCCGGGCTTGCGGTCCTGCGGCCACTGGCCCTGCGGTCTGCGGCCGGGCTGCCGGGCGGTCCTGCGGCCTGGGGGCCCGGCGGCCCGGTGCCCCGGCGGCCCCGGCGCTCGATTGGACCGGGCGGGACGCTCGGTGGCCGCGCGGCCCGCCCCGTCGGCGTCGTCCCTGCGCAGCCGGGCCGAGCCGGACCGAAGCTCTGCACCGACCCGGGCCGGGCCGCCACACCCGCGGCCGTGCCGTGCCCGTGCCGTGCCCGTAACGCGGCCGTGCTCGCGCCGGGGCGGGGGCCGGCGGGCTTCGTGCGATGCGGGGGCGTGGCGGTCGCGTTGCGGGACCGTGAAATCCGGCCACGGGATTCAGCCGCCGGGGGAGGGGGACCGGGGCTTCGGCCTGTGGGGAAGGGCCAGCTCAGGAGGGGTGCGCGGGGGGTCGTGGGGGTTCCGGTCGGCGGACCGGGCGCGGGCGTTGGCGGGGGTTGACCGGCGGCGCGGCCGCTGACAGGCTCCGAGCCATGTCCGCGACCGAGTACCTCGCCCCGCGGCTCCACACCCCCGGCCGCCGTACCGCGCCGGGCGAGTGTCCGGGCCGCTGTCCGGCCCCGCGCCGAGCCTGAGCTCCCGCCACACCGCCGCTCCCGCGCCCCTGCCGGTCCCGCTCCCGCACCCTTTCGCGCCGCTTCCCCGCCGTACTCACCGGCACGCCGCACCGCCGCGTACGCCTCGCCGCCGCTGGGGCGCGGTCGGCGCGGTCGCCGCGGGCCGCGGTTCGCGCTCCGCGCCGGGAGCCCGTACCGGGGAGACCTCCGCGGCCCCGGTCCGGTCCGCCCTCACCCCCTCCGTCGCCGCCCCGCGACACCCCGAACCTCGTTCAGCAGCACCGTGTCCGACCCGTACGCCTATTTCTTCCGCTGCGGAAATAAATACCGCAGCCCTGCCCAGGGAGTCGTCATGGCCACCGCCACCCAGACCGCCGCGAGCACCACCACCGTCTCCAGGATCGGCGGCCGCCTCGGCGCCGAGATCGGCGGCGTCCGCCTCGGCGGCGACCTGCCCGACGCGACCGTCGCCGAGATCCGGGCCGCGCTGCTCGCCCACAAGGTGGTGTTCTTCCGCGGCCAGGACCACCTTGACGAGGCCGGCCACGAGGCGTTCGCCCAATTGCTCGGCGCCCCCGTCGCCCACCCCACGGTTCCCTCCGCGGACGGCCGCTACGCCCTCGGCATCGACTCCGACCACGGCGCCCGCGCCAACCAGTGGCACACCGACGTCACGTTCGTCCCCGCCTACCCGGCCTTCTCCGTCCTGCGCGCCGTCACCATCCCCCCTTACGGCGGCAACACCCTCTGGGCCAACACCGCCAGCGCCTACGCCCACCTCCCCCAGCCGCTGCGCGCCCTCGCCGACGGCCTGCGGGCCGTCCACTCCAACGAGTACGACTACGCCGCCCTGAGGCCCGACGCCCTCCCCGAGGCCCTGGCCCAGTACCGCGAGGTGTTCACCTCCACGAAGTTCCTCACCGAACACCCGGTGGTCCGCGTGCACCCCGAGACCGGCGAGCGCTCCCTGCTCCTCGGCAACTTCGTCCAGCGCATCAGCGGCCTCACCGGCCGCGACTCCCGCGCCCTCCAGGACCTCTTCCAGTCCCACATCGAGAGCCCCGAGAACACCGTCCGCTGGCAGTGGCGCGCCGGCGACGTCGCGATCTGGGACAACCGCGCCACCCAGCACTACGGCGTGGACGACTCCGACGACCACGAGCGCACCCTGCGCCGCGTCACCGTCGACGGCGACGTCCCGGTCGGTCCCGACGGCGCCCCCTCCCGCCTGATCAGTCCCGAGGCCGTACCGGCCCCCTCCTTCGGCATCCCCTCCGGCGCGTCCACCGCCGAGTCCGGAAGCTGACGGCCGCCCGACCCCGACCCCGACCCCGACCCCGACCCCGGCGCCGATCCCGGCGCCGATCCCGCCCCCGTTCCGTCCCGCACCCGCCGCCCCGCCCCGCCGCGCCCGTCCCACCGTCCAGCTCCCGTACGACGCCCAAGGAGCCCCCGTGCCCCAGCTGCTCGCCATCACCGGCAGTCCCTCCGTCAACTCCCGCACCGCCGTCGTCGCCGACCACGTGCTCCGCCGCCTCTCCCACGCCGGCTTCACGACCGCGCACCTCTCGGTGCGCGAGCTTCCCGCCGCCGACCTGCTCTCCGCCCGCCGCGGCGAGCCCGAGATCCGCCGGGCCGTGGAGGCCGTCGCCCAGGCCGACGGCCTGATCATCGCGACCCCGGTCTACAAGGCTTCGTACACCGGCCTGCTCAAGGCGTTCCTCGACCTGCTCCCGCAGGACGGACTCGCCGGAAAAACGGTGCTTCCGCTGGTCACCGGCGGCAGCCTGGCCCACGTCCTGACCATCGACTACGCCCTGCGCCCCGTACTCGCCGCCCTCGGCGCCCGGCACGTCACCGCCGGCCGGTTCGTCCTGGACTCCTCCGTCGAGCGCGGGGACGGTCCGGACCGGCTGCGCCCCGAGGCGGAGCTGGACCTCTTCCAGGCGGTCGACGAGTTCGCCGCGTCCCTGCGCGCCGTTCACGGTGCCGGGGCCGCGCTGACGACCGCACCGTAACGACGCCGGAGCCCCACCCCGCACCCCGCACCCCGTACCGACAAGGACCCGCCATGCCCGCAGGCTTCTCCTCGACCACCACCTCCCGACGCCAGTTCCTCGCCCTGCTCGGCATCTCGGCGGCCGCGGTGAGCTGCGGCACGGCCACCGCGAACGGCGGCGGTTCCGGCGCGCAGGTCTCGACCCTCAAGTACCAGGGGGCGGTCGGCTCCGTCACGCTCCCCGAACTCGCCGCGGACCTCGGCTACCTCGGCGACGTGAAGCTGGAATGGGTCGGCAACACCATCAGCGGCCCGCAGGACATCCAGTCCGCCGCCACCGGCCAGACCCACTTCGGCAGCGCCTTCAACGGCGCCGTCATCAAACTCGCGAGCAGCAACGCCCCGATCAAGGCCGTCATCTCCTCCTACGGCTCCGACCAGTACTCCTACGGCGGTTACTACGTCCTGGAGGACAGCCCGATCCGCTCGGCCCGGGACCTGATCGGCAAAAAGGTCGGAATGAACACCCTGGGCGCCCACTACCAGGCCCTGCTGGACATCTACCTGAGCCGAGGCGGCCTCTCCAAGGCCGACGCCGGCAAGGTCGAGCCGCTCGTCGTGCCGCCGGTCAACACCGAGCAGTCGCTGCGGCAGAAGCAGATCGAGGTCGGGGTGCTCACCGGCGTCCTGCGCGACAAGGCCCTCGCGACGGGCGGCATCCGCCCGCTGTTCACCGACGTGGAGCTCCTCGGCCCGTTCAGCGCCGGGACGTACATCATGACGGAGCGCTTCATCAAGCAGAACCCGGACACCGTACGGGCCTTCACGACCGGCGTGGCCAAGGCCATCGACTGGTCCCGCGCCACCCCGCGCGAGGAGGTCATCGCCCGGATGACGCAGATCGTCAAGAAGCGCGGCCGCAACGAGGACACCGCCACCCTCCAGTACTGGCACTCGTACGGGGTCGCCGAGGCGGGCGGCCGGATATCCGACACGTCCTTCCAGCTCTGGCTGGACTGGCTCGGCGAGCGCGGGGAGATCAAGCCCGGCCGGCTCAAGGCCGCCGACCTCTACACCAACGAGTTCAACGGCCACGGGAAGGGCTGACGGCCATGGCGAAGATCGTGTTCGAGGGAGTGGGCAAGACCTTCCCGACCCAGCACAAGAACCGCACCGAGGGGGAGTTCACCGCCCTCGACGGCATCGACCTGGAGATCGGGGAGGGGGAGTTCGTGGTCGTCGTCGGCCCCAGCGGCTGCGGCAAGTCCACCCTCCTGGACCTCCTCGGCGGACTGACCCGGCCCAGTTCCGGACGCATCCTGCTGGACGGCAGGCCGGTCACCGGCCCGGGACTGGACCGGGGGATCGTCTTCCAGCAGTACGCGCTGCTCCCGTGGCGGACGGCGCTCGGCAACGTCGCCTTCGGCCTGGAGGCGACCGGCGTACCGCGCCGCGAACGTGCCGCCAGGGCGCGGGAGTTCCTGGATCTGGTCGGCCTGACGGGCTTCGAGGACCGGCACCCGCACGAACTGTCCGGGGGCATGCGCCAGCGCGTCGCCATCGCCCGCTCGCTCGCCTACGACCCGGACGTGCTGCTGATGGACGAGCCGTTCGCCGCGCTCGACGCGCAGACCCGCGAGTCCCTGCAGGACGAGCTGCGCCGCATCTGGCAGCGCACCGGCAAGACGGTCGTCTTCATCACGCACGGCATCGAGGAGGCCGTCTACCTCGGGCAGCGGGTGGCCGTCATGACCTCCCGCCCCGGCCGCGTCAAGGAGGTCGTCCCGGTCACCTTCGGCGACCGCGGCGCCGGGCTCCAGGGCGAGGACCTGCGCTCCAGCCCGGAGTTCGCCCGCTACCGCCACGACATCTGGAGCCTCCTCCACGACGAGGTGGCCCGCGCCCGGCAACTGGAGAAGGAAGAGGCCACCGTATGAGCACGCCGGCCGACACCGCCGTCGCCCCTGCCGCACCCGCCGGGCAGGAGGTACGGAGCCCCGGCAACCCGAGAACCTAAGGAACCGTCCATGAGCTCCACGACGACCCTTCAGAAGG